>NZ_JAUORR010000050.1:0-11540 GCF_030547945.1 Photobacterium sp. 1_MG-2023
AGACCGAATGTAGAGCGGCAGTCCCAAACCTTGCATTACCTGACGCTGTTGTTGACAACCGGGGGAGTCCATGTAGCTTTGCTAATCGGCAATAAAATAGCTGTCTAAAATTAGCGAGGAACGAGCAAAAGCCAGCTGTTTTTTGTCCGCTTGAGCAACTTGTTAGAGCACCTATATATCCAGTGGTTCATATGAACCGCTTTCATTAATAAACCCAATTTTTATAGCAATATTAGAATTTAAACTACTTCTAACTGATTCCAATCGTTCAAGGAGCCTTGGAGTCATCATTTCATCGATAATACCGTGGACAACAACTATAACTTCGCCCTTATCTATATTGTTAATCGAAATACATTTTTTAACGTGCATCACTGCACGAGCAATTCGCAAACGTAAAGAGTTTATCAATGCTTTATGGGAAAAGGACTTTACTTCAATAGCAGTGTTACCTTGAGGGGTTACGACAATAAAGTCTGTTGCAAACCTTGAGCGAGGCTGCACAACTTCAGCTCCATTCCTCATAAAATATTCCGCCACGGCATTTTCGGCAAGAAAACCAATTGCTCGGGGAGATTCTGATTGATAAAAGTGTATTATTTGTTCGCGATCTTCTTCATCTAAATCAATCTCTCCTAGTTTATTCATCGCAATACTGAGTATTCCTTTAACTTGAGAGGTTAACCCTTTGATTTTTTCAAAATCTTCCCGAGTTAAAAACCTGTTGTGTGCTACTTTATTCCTTAGTTTATACAACAATTCCCATTTTTTTTCTAAACCTTGCGAGTTTTCATCCAATAGAGATGAAAAGTACTTCTCCCAATTAGATTTAGGAATGTACTTCAATATTTTGGCTCTATCAGAGTCATCAAACTTGGTTTTTAGTAAAACTCTGTCTAATTCGTCAAGTGTTATATCTCTTTTTTTCTGGAAAAGAACTTCCGATAAATTTATGAAATCCAATTTATAAAGGTCATTTAAATGAGCATCTTCTTCTTCAAACTTCTCAATTTTTTTAGCTAAATCAGGGTGAATTGTTTCTTTTGACCAATCCATTCCCACATTAATCAGCATGAATTTACTGATTAACTTTCTCATCACATTTTCAACATCATTAATCAAAGGGTAAGCTTTATGTGCGTAGTGCCGACCAATATCATCCCAAAGAATATTAACTACTGTTGATTCAGGATTTATTCGTTTACTTATTTGCTTAATTTTATTTCCGACTTCTGCAAACTCTTCGACTAACTCGTCATTTGTATTTTCTAAAGCAATTAAAAAGTACCTTTCCTTATTTGAAGGTATATCATCTGTTTCAACTTTAAATTTAACTGTTATTAGAGGTCTTGATTTAGGGGTTTTTTTATAGGTTAATTTTTGCCCTGTTATTGATATTAATGAGTCAACTTTTAGAAAGTCGACGAATGCCTTCTTGCTATTACAAAATGAATCATCATTTGTAACTAGTACTAAAAATTCAATTTTCACTCAATTTCCTTTGATGCAGATGCTAAATTCATCGACGGTGCTCTAACGCCTTGCTCACCGGAAAATTAGGAGCGCAGCGAGTAATTTTTCCGAGTGCAGCAATTTGTTAAGTGGCTCTTGAAAAAGACTAAAATTAAAAATCACCTGTCGATGTGATTTCTCCTTCAATTTTCTCAACAAACGTTGCAACACAAAGACGTAACTCAGATAGCTTATCTGATGTAATCTCCACACGACTACCTTCCTTTGTTCTTCCGCCCCTGTGGACTATGTCATGACGAATTACAATGTAATCCATTAGCTGTTCAATTTCTGGTCTTTCAATATCCAGCGAACTCGAAAAAAGCGGAATAACCCTGTCAAGACGATGCCAGACAGTTTTCTGTATGTATTGCTCAACCTGATCTCTTAGCGCCTCAAGACGGTTAAATATAGTTGATAGTGACAATTTTTCTTTCTTAAACTCGGAGCAGTTTGAAACGAATCGTTTAAAAACATCCTCATCGGTTTTAACCCAATATGACATAGTGTCTGACAAATATGTCTCTAAAGCAGCAATAAGATGTGAATAGAGCAGTTGGCGTAACAGTACTTTATGCTCAGAATCTAGAGCCGCCGCGTTTAATGAATCAATTTCTGATAAACGCTGGAGAAATTGTTTGTAAGGCGAGTCCTCCGATTCAACTTCAAAAGAAAAGTATTCATCGTAATCGGGCTCAGTATGTATTGGGGCCCATTCATATATACCATCGGACTCCACATCATCAATTACAGCACGCACTATCTCATCATCAAATAAATCCCCGAACCTGCCATACAGCTCATCCTCTGCTTCGTAAGGACCGCCATGAATATAGAGGTATCCTCCTTCGCGACCATTGTAGGGTGTATCATTCGCTGGGTCCCAAAAGCGACTAATGAACCATTGTCGCATTGCCTCATGACGCAGGTCAGGCGGTGCTGCTGAAAGCCATTCATTATCAGGTTCGAAGCCTGACCTTGTATTAACGCCCGCCTCTTCTGGCAATTCCGGGTAGTAATCTTCAAGGTGGTCGTTATGACCCATCGTTAACCTCGGTATTTTTCTTAATGGTTCAGCTCGGGGAAATGCAAAACCGCTTAACATTTTATTCAACGACATCATGTCGTATAACTCTGTCGTATATATCTTCACTTAAATTAACATGTAACCATTTGGTATAAAACAAAAAATCTAACTTTATCATATAGATTCATCACTAAGATATACGACATGATGTCGTATATCTCGCTTTCGTATCAATTTCCATGCAACTGACTCACATGTGATTTCATCATTCATGTTCTTTGCATCGTAAATCAGGGACAAGTGATTCGAAATAATAAAGCGATATTCTATAGTCTCAGGTCTGTTCATTTACAGCCGTTCAAATATGACTGACATGCCACCACCGATTCATCAACATTCACACAAGTTTTTCGACCATCTGGTATTGCAAGCCAATGCCGCTCCGATCACGCAAAAGACACCCTGAATGCGTTTGTCCAGACAAATCCAAATCGTGGAACAGCGTCATCAACTCAATTTCAGAAACGCTACCGCCCTTTACATTTAAGTAAATTGGATGATGGAAATTTGACGCATATGCATCATATGCAGATATGGCTGATGTTTCACGTTTTGATGTGTTTTAGATTGCATATCTGTGCTTTGGGGCAAGGTTCTGAGGCGAGGAAAAAGGAGGCGTTGCCTCCTTTTGCAAGTTGGAGTGAAGGGGCTGATGACGCGGGGTTACTGCACCATCACACTCTTCACCATACCGGCTTCAGCATGGCCGGGGATGTTGCAGGCGAACTCGACACTGGGTTCGCCGTGGAAGTGCCAGAGCAGCTGTTTTGCCTGTCCTGGTTTCACCGTCACCGTCGAGCCGCTGTCGTGGTCATGACCGGCAGTCATCTGACGCATCATTTCACGGTGTTTGAGTTGCTCTTCCATTGAGCCGATGGAGAATTCGTGATCAATTTTGCCGACGTTCATTACCACAAATTGCACGATGTCATCGGGCTCGATGTCGACTTCTTTCTTAAAGCGGATTTTCATGTCATCCGACAGCAGTACATGCACCACTTTATCGGGTTTGGCGCCCTGAGCAGGCATCCCGACTGCCGACATCCCTGCCATCGACATGCCGGCATGATCCATTTTGTCAGAGCCCATCTGGCTGTGATCCATCTTCGCATGGTCCATTTTGCCGTGATCCATACTGCCATGGCCCATTTCATCGGCCAGTACTGGGGTTGCCAGCGCAACAGACATCATGATTGCAAATACAGTTTTCTTCATGGGATTTCCTTCTTAGTGTGTCGACACAACTTGTGTTTGCAGGTCTTTGCTTTTCCAGAGTTTAAAAATGGCCGGAATCACCAGCAGCGTCAGAATCAACGCAGAGGCCATGCCGCCAATCATGGGAGCGGCAATCCGCTGCATGACTTCCGAGCCAGTGCCCGAACCGTACATAATCGGAATCAGACCGATAATGACGGTGCTGACCGTCATCATGACCGGACGGACCCGCAGTCCAGCCCCTTCACGAATCGCATCGGTCAGATCCTGCGCCTGAAGTGGCTGATTGTTTTCAGCGGCATGTAACTTGCGCCCATGCCAGGCCTGATTGAGATACACCAGCATGATGACCCCGATCTCAACCGCCACGCCCGCAAGCGCAATAAAACCAACCCCGACAGCAATCGAGAAGTTATATTGCAGGACATACAGCAGCCAGATGCCGCCCACCATCGCCAGCGGTAAAGTGGCGAGAATCACCAATACCTCACCGACCCGCCGGAAGCTGAAATACAGCAGCAAAACAATAATCATCAGGGTGATCGGCGTGACCACACTCAGCCGGGCCTTGGCGCGTTCCATGTATTCATACTGACCGGACCAGCTCAGCGAATATCCGGCAGGCAGCAAAAGCGCATCGGCCACCACCTGTCTGGCCTCGGCGACATAAGAACCCAGATCCCGGCCATCGATATCAACAAACACCCAGCCATTCGGCCGCGCATTCTCGGTTTTGATCATCGGCGGGCCATCTTCGTAGCGAATCTCCGCAACATCGGCGAGTGCAATCCGGGCGCCGTTCGGCGTCACCAGCGGCAGGTTCTGAAGCTTCACCACCGAATCACGGTAATCCTGCGGATAACGGACATTGATTGGATATCGCTCCAGCCCTTCAATGCTTTCTCCAACATTCATCCCGCCGACAGCAGAGGCAATCACTTGCTGAACATCCTGGATATTCAGTCCATAGCGGGCCGCCTGCCGACGCTTGATATCAATGGTGACATAACGTCCGCCCGCAACCCGCTCGGCATACACAGACGCCGTGCCGCTGATGCCGTTGAGAATCGGCTCAATCTGTGCGCCTATCTGCTCGATCACTTTCAGATCCGGACCGGCAATCTTGATGCCGATCGGCGTTTTGATCCCGGTCGAGAGCATATCGATGCGGGTTTTGATGGGCATCACCCAGGCATTGGTCAGCCCCGGGAACTGCACCCGATCGTCGAAGGTTTTACGCAGGGATTCTGTGGTCACACCTTCACGCCACTGATCTTTCGGTTTCAGCTGGATCACGGTTTCAATCATGGTCAGCGGCGCCGGATCCGTCGCAGTTTCCGCCCGGCCAATCTTGCCCCACACGGTTGCCACTTCCGGCACGGTTTTAATCAGCTTGTTGGTTTGCTGAAGCAACTCCCGCGCCTTCCCGATTGAGATGCCGGGATACGTGGTTGGCATGTACATCAGATCGCCTTCATCCAGCGGTGGGATGAATTCACTGCCGGTGCGGGTCGCCGGATAATACGCCGAGGCCAGCAACGCCAGCGCCACCACCAGCACGGATTTCGGATAGCGCAGACTGAGATTGAGCAGCGGCCGGTACAAGGCCACCAGCCCGCGGTTGGCCGGATTTTTGTGCTCCGGAAGGACCTTGCCGCGAATGAAATACCCCATCAGCACGGGCACCAGCGTAATCGCCAGCCCGGCAGCCGCAGCCATGGCATAGGTTTTGGTGAAGGCCAGCGGGGCGAACATTTTGCCTTCCTGCCCTTCAAGCGCGAACACCGGCACAAAACTCAGGGTAATGATCAGCAGCGAGAAGAATAACGGCGCACCGACTTCTTCCGCGGCTTTGCCAATCACCTGCCAACGGTTTTTCTCCGTCAGCGGCGTGCGCTCAATGTGCTTGTGAACGTTCTCAATCATCACAATGGCGCCGTCCACCATGGCCCCGATCGCAATCGCGATACCGCCGAGCGACATGATGTTGGCATTGATCCCCTGCCAGTGCATCACCACGAAGGCAGCCAGAATCCCGACCGGCAGGCTGATGGCGATCACCAGAGAAGAGCGGATGTGGCACAGGAAAATCGCACACACAATCGCCACCACGATGAACTCTTCCGCCAGCTTCTGCCAGAGATTCTCAACCGCTGCATTGATCAAGGTCGATCGGTCGTAAGTCGGCACGATCTCGACACCATCCGGCAGGCTGCGCTGCAGATCGGCCAGCTTGGCTTTCACCGAATCAATCACCTGACTGGCGTTCTCACCGTAGCGCATCACGATCACGGCACCGACCGCCTCGCCTTCGCCATTCAGTTCTGAAATCCCCCGGCGCATCTGCGGCCCGATATTGATATCCGCAATATCGCCCAGCAGTAAAGGCGTCCCTTTTGCCGTGACTTTCAGAGGAAGCGCATTGAGATCATCGACCCCGGTCAGATAGCCACTGGTGCGAACCATGTGTTCCGCTTCAGCAACCTCAATCACGGAAGCCCCGGTTTCCTGATTCCCTTTCTGAATCGCCTGATTGACCTGCTGTAACGTCAGGTCGTATGCCCGCAGTTTGGCCGGATCAATCTGAACCTGATACTGCTTCACCATCCCGCCGACAGTCGCGACTTCCGAGACGCCGCTGACGGTCTGCAGTTCATATTTCAGAAACCAGTCCTGCAGGCTGCGCAGTTCCGCCAGATCGTGCTGACCGGTTTTATCCTGCAACACATAGCTGTACACCCAGCCCACCCCGGTTGCATCCGGGCCCAGCGTCGGTTTGGCATTGTCCGGGAGTTTCGGCGCGACCTGACTCAGATACTCCAGCACCCGGGAACGCGCCCAGTACATATCGGTGTCGTCATTAAAAATGATGTACACATAGGAATCCCCGAAGAAGGAATACCCGCGCACCGTCACCGCACCGGGCACAGCCAGCATGGCGGTCGTCAGCGGATAGGTCACCTGATCTTCCACCACCTGAGGTGCCTGTCCCGGATAACTGGTTTTGATGATGACCTGGACATCGGATAAATCCGGCAGCGCATCCACCGGGGTGTTCTTCACGCTGTATAAGCCGCCGAATGTCAGAAACACCGTGGCCATCAGCACCAGAAACCGGTTCCGGAGCGACCAGCGAATGATGGCACTGATCATTGTTCACCCCCGGATTTTTCCAGCTGTTTCAGGGTGTATTCGCTGCCGTTGCGTGCAATCAGAAAACGGACGGTCTGGCCCTCACTGAATCCGGACAGATCCACTTGATCATCCACCGTAAAACTCATTTCACCGGCCTGCCACTGCCACTCAGACACCGCCTGATGCGACAGGGTGATCATGCCGAAATCCGCCATCAGCAGCGTGATATTGCCGTCGACCCAGACTTCACGGGCAGCGGCTTCCCGCACCTGATAATCCACCACTTCAAACTGGCCGGAATCCGCTTTGGCGATTTCAAAATCCAGCGCCTGACCCGTTGTCAGCGACGCGATCTCCAGCCCGTCGGCCAGCGTGAAATTCATCACCATTCCCGGCCACTCCCATTCGGGAACAGGCTGATGGTTGATGGTCAGCATCCGGTGTCCGGTCATGACGCCCGTGATCTCTCCCGTCGCCCAAACCGTTTCCTGTGGTGGCTCGACGCCATTGATCCGCGCCAGATCTGCCGTCTGACTGGATTCAGAATCCAGCATGAAGTGGGCCGAGGTGACGACGCGATCCTTCACAGTCAGACCTTGCAGCACCTCGACATTCCCTGCGGCTTCACGGCCGGTTTCAATCCGGGCCGAGCGGTATTTGCCTTCCCCTTCAGCCAGCACCACCCGGGTCATGCCACCGGAACGAATCACGGCAGCAGCCGGAATCGTCAGCACTTCGCTGTCTGTCACCGGTTCCAGCGTAATGTTGGCAAACATGTTGGGTTTGAGTTCGCCATTCGGATTCTCAAAATTCAGGCGCATCCGCAGCGTTCGGGTGGCCGGATCCAGAATGGGATAAACATAATCCACCTTGCCCTGCCAGGTGCGACCGGGCAAAGCATCCAGCCGCATGCTGGCCTGACTGCCAGCGCGGATCCAGTGCACCTGACGTTCAAAGACTTCCGCATCCACCCAAACCGTATTCAGCGGGCCGGCACTGATGACAGCCTGTGCGGGCGACAGATACGCCCCTTCCCGGATATTCAGCGTGGCGATCACGCCGTCTGCCGGTGCTTTGATCTGGATGGTCTGGACTGACCGTCCCCGTTTCACGATGGCCCGGATCTGTGCCTGATCGACGCCCATCGCAACCAAGCGGTCAAACGCGCCCTGAATCAGGCCGTCACGTTTTGAGCGGTAAGCATTGAGTAATTCTTCCTGCGCTTTCACCAGTTCCGGCGAATACAGGGTAAACAGCACATCGCCCTTGCGGACCTGCTCTCCGACCGCATTGATCGATAACGTTTCGACCCAGCCACTGACACGCACATTGGTCTGCCACAGGTGCCGTTCATCAAATGCGATATAACCCACAGTCTCAATCCGGGGTGACAGCGGCTGCAACGTAACCTGTGCCGTTTTCACACCCAGGTTGTTTTCAACCGCCGGATCGATCCGAACCGTACCGGGTTTACTTTTTGCCGATCCGCCCGCCTCGTCATACACCGGGATCAGATCCATCCCCATGGGGGACTTTCCCGGCTGATCCCGCTTGTAGTTCGGATCCATTGGCGCAACCCAGTAGAGCGGCTGCTTCTCCTGCGTCATGGAAGAATCTGCCGCGCTCGCAGCGGCACCGTGGCTGCTCAGAAACTGGCTGCCCAGATAGCCCAGCCCACTGCCGATCAGCAAGGCCAGCGTTGTCATTGTGATGGTTTTCATAGGTTCTCCTTGCGAATCAGTCCGACAGCGGTTGCGCTGCCAGTGACGGGGCGATTTCCTGCAATGCGCGCCCCCCGAGCAAAAAAGCCAGATTGCTGTTGGTCTGGTTCAGATCCGTGGTCAGCCGGGCCAGTTCAGTTTCAATAGCCAGCGCATCGCTGGCAGCCAGAATCACCTCACTGAACTGCGCCGTATTGTTCTGATAACCCCGCTCCACCGCCTGAGTGCGCGCTTTGGCCTGAGGTAAAAGACTCGACTGATACCGGACCAGCCTTTGCTGCTGATTCGTGCGATCGGCCACCAGCGCATTCACCCGGGCATTCATCTGCGCAAGGATCAGATCTTTCTGTGATTTGGCGGCGCCCACCTGATACTGGGCCGCAGCCTGCTGGCGATCCTGACGGTTGCCGGTAAACAACGGCAGATCAACGGTCAGAAATGCACTCAGCAGATCCGACGCAGGCTCACCCCGCATATTGTTGGCCTGGCGGTAGCCATACATCACTTCGACCCCGAACTGCGGCTGATAGGCTTCGCCCGCGATTTCTGCCTGCGTTTCGCTGGCCGCAATGGCGGTATCGGCGACTTTTGCCAGCGGATGCGCATTGAGGAAAGAAAAGTAATGGCGAGACTGGCGCTCAGCGGCCAGCATGGCGTCCAATTCCTGCCAGGAGAGCTCATCATTTACGATAAGGCCCGACGTTGCCGCTAACCAGTCTGCGCCCAGCCACTCAGACATCTGAGCAGTCAGTTTCCGCTGCATTTGCTGATTGGCCTGGATTTTGTCGTCCAGTGAGGTCACCTGAAGCTGCGCTTTCAGTAAATCCTGTGCTTCACTGGTTCCGATGGCGTAGTTGGTTTCAATAAAGCCAGCCAGTTCCGACATCAGTTGCCGGTTGTCACGCAACAAGCGTTCTGCCGTCTGCTGATAGCCCAGTTCCAGCCAGAGCTGGGTGACTTGATTGGCAACATCCCTTTGTCTGACAAGGCGTTGCCAGTCAATGCCGTCCGCCTGCTGACGTACTTTTCGGGCCTGAAGCGCGAGCGTATCGCCGCGCTCAAACTGCTGCATCAGTCCGACGGAAATATTCGTCATCGGGTCTTCATCAAACTGAAAACTGTCGACAGGCAACCCGCCGACACCGAATTTCAGCTTCGGGTCCATCTGTGTTGCGCTGGCAATTGCCGTCTCACGCAAAGCGTCAGACTGGGCTGTCAGCTGTTTTTGGCTGGCATCGTTGACCAGCGCGAGCGCGATCAGGGTCTGTAAAGAGACCCGCTGAGTCTCGGGCTGAACAGCAGAGACGACTGTCCCGGTTGCCATCACAGGCAACGACATCAGCCCGAGCGTACTGAAGCTCAGTACGATCATGGATAGTTGTTTTTTCACTTCTGAATCCACTCTGTTTTTGTTGACTGCCGGACAGCGGCAGCAAAACAACATTCACTGCCAACGTGGTGTGTGCAGTGTTACCCGGAGTAAAAGCTGGATTCAGGCGATGGGAGGACGGTACAGCGACGACGCTGTCGAGACCGCAGCCACAACGGCTTCGGTGGGTCGCAGTGCCAGTTGGCTCAGGAGATTGAAAGGACGATAAGGCGCAGGCAGCACCATGGCCGTTCCGCACAACACGGTGCAGCAGGGGTGCGCATCTTTGTCATGCTTGCAGGGGCCACTCACGTTGTCTTGTGGCGGCTGTGCGTGCCTGTCTTGGCTGCCGGATGCATGATGGTGTGTGTCGGACGTCATGCTGCTTTCAGGCTCGGCATGATGAGACATGCCTGCACACTGTGTCATTGCGGATGAAGATTGCGTTGGGGCAGACAAACGGTCACTGATCATGCTGATCGCCATCAGCGATGCACTGTTCGCCACACTCGACACCAGAAGTGTCAGTGCAGTCAGCAGTGTAATCCAGATTGTCCGGTTTGAATTCCGACGCATCATCAGCCTTAAGCAGTTACAACGGCATCACCATAAAGCTTCCCCTAGGGGGAAGGTCAATGTTGATGACCATCTCTTCTATAAAAAAATGGACAAAAGATAAAAAAGTGCAAGCTGCGCTGTCACAAGACAGGGGGGATTACGGCTGATTCTCACCACTGTGACAGATTCGCGTCGCTATCAGGCCCAATGAAGACCATCATCTGAAGAAGGATTGGCTGAGGATCGGATATGAGAAAATGGTTTGTTCTTACCTGGGCGCTGGTTGCCACTGGGCTTCTGCTGAATATTCTCTCAGCCCTGATGACCAACTTTTATATCGAAGGGACAACGGTTGAAGCGAACCGTCTGGTACAGCAGCAGCATGGAAACGACAAGCTGATCAGCCTGACCTGGCAGCAAATCGAATCACTCGAGCAGAAAAAAGAGCTCGTCCTGATTCTGGTTTCAATGTCGGAAACCAGCCCGGCAAGCTTACCGGTATCCGTCGCCCAAGAGTTACAGCGCCAGCTGGAACACTGGCAAGTGTCGATCTCCGCAGCCCTGTCAGCAGAAAGCGTCCAGCACACCATGACAGCGGTAAATGCGGAGCAGGCCCTGCTCAGAGACAAAATCAATCAACTCTTTATTGAAAATCTGGCCCTGAATTCAGAGTACACCCAGCGTATGACAACCATCTCCGGGCTGAGAAGTTTGGCTCTTTTTCTGCAAATTATCGGACTCGCGCTCATTCTTGCCCGGGATCTCAGCAGGCGGCAGGATCGGAAGGCGTGAGTCTGTCGCAATGTGTCATTGCAGTTGGGATAACCTTTGGTCGTTCCCGCCTGCTCGAAAATGACGGTAAATGAATGAATTTAAAATCATTCGTCGTTCCCGCGAAGGCGGGAACCCAGTGACGTTGATGCGCCGGAGCCTCGTCTGGGTG
>NZ_JAUORR010000051.1:0-10335 GCF_030547945.1 Photobacterium sp. 1_MG-2023
TACCTGAATTATATGAATTTTGTCGTTCCCGCGCAGGCGGGAACCCAGTGACGTTGATGCGCCGGAGCCTCGTCTGGACGCAGTGAACGATATTACAGAATGACTGAACCTTGCTGTGATTTTATCTGTTCAATGATGATTTTCGTGTGTTTGTAGCCCGGCGCTCTATGGATTCCCGCCTGCGCGGGAATGACGGTAATTGACTGAATCTTATGAGGTTTTTCGTTTCCGCGCAGGCGAAAATGACGGTGAATAGAAATTGATATCAAAAAGGAGTCACGACAATTCACCCAGTGAGAAATAAAAAAAGGAATAGTGCCGCTGACACTATTCCAAAAGGGCACACAGTCTCCAAGGACAAAGAAAACTGTGCCTACCGTTGCCTCTTACAACTTACAACATCACTCAAGGAGTCATTCTGGGTTCACGCTTCCTTCGGAAGAATCAGGATGGCGCGAAAGTCGTTTACATTCGTTAAAGTCGGACCTGTGGTTAACAATGAATCCAATTGTTTGAAGAAAGTGTAGCCATCATTGTTATCCAGATAATCCTGACTATTCAGTTCCAGAGCCAACCCCTGAGGGTAGCTCTGCGGATTCAGCACGGCACCGGCATTGTCTTCAACACCATCAATCCCATCGGTATCGGCTGCCAGTGCATAAATCTGCGAATGACCCTGCAGTTCATGGTACAGACTCAGCAGAAACTCACTGTTTCGCCCGCCACGGCCTTCACCGCGAACCGTCACCGTGGTTTCTCCACCAGAGAGCAACACACAAGGCGCCTGGAAAGGTTGTTCACGTTCCGCGACTTGTTTGGCCAGTGCAGCATGCACTTTCGCGACGTCACGCGATTCACCTTCAATACAATCACTCAGAATATGGGCAGGAATCCCCCACTTCCGGGCTTCATCTGCCGCAGCTTCCAGAGATAGTTGCGGGCTGGCAATCAGTTCAAATGATGCACGCGTAAGACAGGGATCCCCCGGCTTCACTGTTTCTGATTCCGGGCTGTGCAGCCAGTCCGTTACGGAATCGGGCACACTCACCTGATAACGGCTGAGAATTTCCAGCGCATCTTGACTGGTTGTCGGGTCCGCCACGGTCGGGCCAGATGCAATGACGGTTGCTTCATCGCCCGGCACATCTGAAATTGCCAGTGTAATCAACCTTGCCGGTGCGACGGCTTTCGCCAGCTGACCGCCTTTAATGGCAGACAAATGCTTACGAACGCAGTTCATCTCATCAATGGCTGCCCCTGATTTCAGCAGTGCTTTATTGATCTGCTGTTTCTGAGCGAACGTGATGCCGGGAGCTGGCAGACTCAGCAACGCTGACCCGCCACCGGAGAGCAGGCAAATCACCAGATCGTTTTCGTCCAGCCCCTGCACCAGATGCAGCATTCGTTCTGCCACTTCGCGGCCTGCATCATCCGGCACCGGGTGTGCGGCTTCGATCACTTCTATCTGCTGACACGCTGCGGTATGACCGTATCGCGTGACCACCAGACCTTCCAGCTCGCCTTCCCAGACGGCTTCCAGAGCATTCGCCATTGAGGCTGCTGCTTTTCCCGCACCAATGACGACAGCTTTCCCTGTTTTATCTTCTGGCAGGTATTGCGCTAACGTTTCACCGGGCAGGGCCTGTTGTACTGCACGATTAAACAGTGCAGTCAGAAATGCATGCGTTTCCATGTGCATGTTTTGCTCCACGTCATAGTTGTTCCCGGTGGTGATCACCAGGGGAAAAAACCCGAAACCGTCACTGTCACCCACACGATATCGAACTGGTCGGGGCCAGCTGAGCCACCTCTGACAAGCAGCCAGCCCCTTTAATCCAACCCGCGGTTTCGGGACCACATAACCAAAGGAGACTCAAAAATTGTTATGTGACGAAAAATATGAGGGTGCAGCCACAGCTGATGCTGCACCCTGTTACGGCCCGAAAGGCCGCCAACGTTCTGATTACTGGCGGATATTATGATTTGCCAGTTCTTCAATGGCGCGAATCATTGCTGAGTGGTCCCAGCCTTCGCCGCCCAGTTTCACACAGGCATCAAACAGGTTCTGCGCAGATTGAGTATTTGGCAGCGACATGCCCAGTGCTTCAGCACCCGAGAGTGCCAGATTCAGGTCTTTCTGGTGCAGCTGAATGCGGAAGCCCGGATCGAAGGTGCCTTTCACCATACGCTCACCATGCACTTCCAGCACTTTCGAGTTGGCAAAACCGCCCATCAGCGCTTCACGGACACGCGCAGGATCTGCACCGGCTTTAGAGGCGAAAACCAGCGCTTCTGCAACGGCTTCAATGTTCAGCGCAACGATGATCTGGTTTGCGACTTTACAAATCTGGCCTGCGCCATTGTCGCCCACCAGATTGATGTTCTGACCCATGATTTCAAACAGAGGCTTGGCTTTCGCAAAACCGGCTTCGCTGCCGCCAACCATGATAGTCAGCGTGGCGTTGACCGCACCCACTTCACCACCGGAGACTGGCGCATCCAGATAATCGGCACCCGTTTCTTTGACTCGTGCTGCAATGGTCTTGGTTTCAATCGGCGAGATTGAACTCATATCAATGACTGTTTTACTGGCATCCAGCGCTTGTGCAACGCCATTTTCACCAAACAGAACGTCTTCGACCTGCGGTGTGTTTGGCACCATCAGAATGATATATTCTGCGGCTTCTGCTGCTGCTTTTGCTGAATGGACAACCTGAGCGCCATTCGCCACCAGATCAGCCGGTGCTTCATTGTAATGGTCAGAGAAAATCAGTTGATGCCCTGCTTTTTGCAGGTTCTCTGCCATAGGTTTACCCATGATACCGGTGCCGATAAATGCGATAGTCGTCATGATTCTCTCCTTAGATTTGATTGAATGCTTTCAGCCAGCTCAGGCCTTCTTCAGTCGTGGTTTGCGGCTTGTATTCACAGCCCACCCAGCCTTCATAGCCAATCTCGTCCAGATGCTGAAACAGAAAGGCATAGTTAATTTCACCGGTGCCCGGCTCATGGCGGCCCGGATTGTCAGCCAGCTGAACATGGCGGATCTGGCCCAGTTCGCGACTCAGCGTGGTCGCCAGATCGCCTTCCATGATCTGCATGTGGTAGATGTCGTATTGCAGTTCCAGATTGTCGCTGCCGACTTTCTCAATAATATCCAGCCCCTGACGGGTGTTATTGAGGAAGAAGCCCGGAATATCACGGGTGTTGATTGCTTCAATCACCAGGTGAATGCCGGCTTTTTTCAGTTCGGCCGAGGCAAAACGCAGGTTGTCGACAAAAGTTGCTTCCGCCTGACCCGGTGTCACGCCAGCCGGGACGATGCCCGCCAGACAGTTCACCTGTGTACAGTTCAGCGCTTTGGCATAGCGAATCGCTTCCGGCACACCGGCACGAAACTCTTCCACACGCTTTGGATCGACCGCAATCCCGCGGTCGCCAGCGTCCCAATCCCCCGCAGGCAAATTGAACAGCACCTGAGTCAGACCCAACTCATTCAGTTTGGTCTGAATTGCCTCCGCTTCGAAGGCATAAGGGAACAGGTATTCCACGCCACGGAAGCCCGCCTTTGCGGCGGCTTCAAAGCGGTCCATAAATGGAACTTCCGTGAAGAGCATGGACAGATTTGCTGCTAATTTCGGCATGTCACATTCCTTTTGCTATTCGTGGCACATTATTGGTTGAACGTAATGGCAGTGGGTGCGTCGTCCTGACTTTCAGCCAGTGCTTCAAATTCATTGATGCCATCAATTTCAACGCCCATGGCAATGTTGGTTACACGCTCAAGAATCACTTCCACCACAACCGGCACCTGATGCTTGTTCATCAGCACCTGAGCTTCACGCAATGCGTCTGCAATCTTCTCGGGATCCGTAACGCGAATCGCTTTACAGCCCAAGCCTTCAACCACAGCAACGTGGTCAACGCCATAGCCGTTCAGTTCAGGCGCATTCTGGTTTTCAAACGCCAGCTGCACACAGTAGTCGATATCAAACTGGCGCTGCGCCTGACGGATCAGTCCCAGATAAGAGTTGTTCACCAGCACATGGATGTAAGGCAGGTTGAACTGCGCACCCGCAGCCAGCTCTTCGATCATGAACTGGAAGTCGTAGTCACCTGACAGAGCAACCACAGGACGCTTCGGATCGGCAACCCGAACACCCAGCGCAGCCGGAATCGTCCAGCCCAACGGGCCAGCCTGACCACAGTTAATCCAGTGGTTTGGCTTGTAGACGTGCAGGAACTGTGCGGCTGCAATCTGAGACAGACCGATGGTGCTGACATAACAGGTGTCTTCACCAAAGACTTTGTTCATCTCTTCGTAGACACGCATTGGCTTCACCGGGGTTTCGGTATAGTGCGTTTTACGCAGCATCGTTGCTTTGCGTTCCTGACACTCACCCACCCAGGCACTGCGGTCCACCAGTTTGCCCTGTGCTTTCATGTCGCGCGCAACTTCAACCAGCAGTTCCAGCGCTGCTTTTGCATCCGAAACAATCCCCAGATCCGGGCAGAAGACGCGGCCAATCTGGGTCGGTTCAATATCAATGTGAACAAACTTACGGTCTTTAGTGTACACATCGACAGAACCGGTATGACGGTTTGCCCAGCGGTTACCAATGCCGAACACAAAGTCTGACGCCAGCATGCTGGCATTCCCGTAACGGTGCGCCGTTTGCAGGCCAACCATACCGGCCATGAGTTCGTGATCGTCCGGAATCGAGCCCCAGCCCATCAGTGTTGGAATCACGGGTACGCCAGTGATTTCAGCAAACTGCTGCAGCAGATCAGAGGCACCGGCGTTAATCACACCACCACCCGCAACAATCAGGGGTTTCTCCGCTTCATTCAGCATCGACAGGGCTTTTTCAACCTGTGCACGGCTTGCCGTTGGCTTGTAGGGCTCCAGCGGCTCATAGGTGTCGATATCGAACTCAATCTCAGCCAGCTGGACATCGAGCGGCAGGTCAATCAGTACCGGTCCCGGGCGGCCGGAACGCATCAGATGAAAGGCGTGCTGGAATGCACGAGGCACCTGAGCAGGTTCCAGCACTGTGGTCGCCCACTTGGTGACTGGCTTCGCAATACTTTCGATATCGACGGCCTGGAAATCTTCTTTGTGCAGACGCGCACGCGGTGCCTGACCAGTGATACACAGAATTGGAATAGAATCCGCCGCGGCCGAATACAAACCGGTGATCATATCTGTACCCGCTGGGCCGGAAGTCCCGATACATACACCGATGTTCCCTGTGTTCGTGCGGGTGTAGCCTTCAGCCATATGAGACGCACCTTCAACATGGCGAGCCAGAACATGATCAATGCCACCCAGCTTTTTCAGTGCTGCATACATTGGGTTGATTGCTGCACCTGGGACACCAAATGCCTGAATAACCCCTTCTTTTTTCAATACTTCAACGGCGGCTTCAATTGCCTTCATCTTCGCCATATTGCCTCCTGCATAATTGTATACAATGTTGTGTATGATTGTATTCTAGGCATAGTGAAATGATCTTAGCAAGGGCCATTCTTCAATTTAAAACAAACTTCATGTGACCAATCAGAGAAAAGTTATTTTAAAACAATACTTTAACAACAAAAAATAAGATACATAAAAACAACATCAGCTTTACATCATGATAAAAACAACTTTACGTCTGCTAGCCTGATGAGGTATAGATAATAGGAAAATTATAAGATGTATACAAAACGATAGACCGTTTGTTCTAAGGAGACGCAATTGGATACCCAACAACCTCATGAGGCACAAGCCGAATCCCTGCAGCTCGCTGTTGATTCACTGTCACCCGACTATCAGGCGATCCTGAGCGATGAGGCCATGACATTTCTGACCGCGCTGGTCAGCCAGTTTTCTGGTCGTCTGGACAATCTGCTGGCCCGACGTGAAGCCAGACAAGAGGAATTTGACCAGGGCAAACTGCCGGGTTTTCGTGCTGATACTGCCGCGATCCGAAAAGATAAAAGCTGGCAGATCGCAGGGATTCCTCAGCCGTTGCAGGATCGCCGCGTTGAAATTACCGGGCCGGTAGACCGCAAAATGGTGATCAATGCACTGAACTCTGGCGCCAAAGTCTTTATGTGTTGTTTCGAGGATGCCACTGCGCCGAGCTGGGACAACATGGTGCAAGGCCAGATCAACCTGCGTGATGCCAATCTCGGCGACATGCGTTATGTCGACGAACGCCGCCAGAAGGAATACATCCTGAATGATCAGCCGGCGCTGCTGATTGCCCGTCCGCGCGGCCTGCACTTGCCTGAACAGCATATTCAGTATCAGGGCAAAGCGATTCCAGGCTGCCTGATGGATTTCGGCCTATACTTCTTCCATAACTATCAGTCCCGTGCCCGGAAGGGCCTGGGCGTGTATTACTACCTGCCAAAACTCGAATCCATGGAAGAAGGCGAATGGTGGGCAGATGTCTTCCGTTTCACTGAAAACTACTTTGGCGCGCAAACCGGAACAATTAAAGCAACAGTGCTGATTGAAACCCTGCCTGCCGTCTTTGAGATGGATGAAATCCTGTATGCGATGCGCGACTACATTGTCGCGATGAACTGTGGCCGCTGGGACTACATTTTCAGCTACATCAAAACCCTGAAACAACATAAAGACCGCATCCTGCCGGACCGTCATGACGTCACCATGGCGCAACCCTTCCTGACCGCGTACAGCCAGTTACTGATTGCGACCTGTCATCAGCGTGGCGCGCTGGCTATGGGCGGCATGTCTGCCTTTATTCCGAGCAAAGATCCGGAAGAGATGAAACAGGTTCTGGAAAAAGTCATTGAAGACAAAGAGCGTGAATCATCCAACGGTCACGACGGCACCTGGGTGGCGCATCCGGGGCTGGTTGAAACAGCCATGACGGTCTTTAACCAGCGTCTGGGCGGTAAACCGAATCAGCTTGATTATCTGCCACCGGCAGCGAATGACATCAAAGCAGAAGATCTGCTGGCGCCTTGTGAAGGCCACAGAAACGAAGCGGGTGTACGCAAGAACATCCGGATTGCCTTGCTTTATATCGAAGCCTGGATCCGTGGTCTGGGTTGTGTGCCAATCCATGGTCTGATGGAAGACGCAGCCACCGCCGAAATTTCACGTGCCAACATCTGGCAATGGATTCACCACGGCGTCACGCTGGATGACGGTCAGCTGTTTACCACAGCGCTGTTCCGGACCTGGCTGGCGCAGGAAGTGGCCAGCCTGAAACTGGAGCTGGATGCGAATCACCCGCAGCGCCGGTTTGATGATGCAGCGCAGTTGTTTGACGAGCTGTCGACCTCAGACGAATTTGCACCATTCCTGACTTTACCAAGCTATCCGTTGTTGGTTGGCTGATTGTCTGCTCAGGGGGATTTCCCAGGGCGGTAGAGACGTTTACTCCCGGTCATGGTGTACATGACATTTTCGGAGTAAAGCCGCCCACCGAGCATGGATTGGTGGCACATAAACAATATACCCGGCAGTCGGGAACCGGCTGCCGCTCAAAAAGTTAGTCAATTAATTCTTGATCGGAGGGATCACTATGAGCTTAACATTGGAAGATGCACTGGTTATTACCAAGGGCGCATTCAGCACTGCCCTGACCAAAGGTGCTGCACCCCTGACCGTCGCTGTACTCGACAGTGGCGGTAAACTGATTTCCCTGCAGCGTCAGGACGGTTCGAGCATGCTGCGTCCTGAAATTGCAATCGCAAAAGCCTGGGGCGCACTGGCACTGGGCTGTTCTTCCCGCAAACTGGCGCTGGATGCGCAGCAGCGTCCTGCCTTTATGTCGGCCGTTAACGTGCTGGCAGAGGGGAATCTGCTGCCCGTCCCTGGCGGGGTTCTGATTCGTGGTAACAATCAGTGCCTGCTGGGCGCCGTCGGCATCAGTGGTGATTTATCAGAGCTTGATGAGTTCTGTGCCATCGCCGGGATTAAAGCTGCAAATCTCATCCCAGATGAAGTCGAAGCAGTTGAGTAATGTCTCATCACAATAAAAAAAGGGCCATCATCGATGGCCCTTCATCCATTTCTCGGACTGCCGGAGACTCAGTAAGACATAAAACATTGCCCAGGCAGAAATAAAGAAGACGTTCCATTGCGAGAACACCCGAGACATCAGCGCAACACCCAGGCTTCCCCATAAAATGATGTGCACATAACAGCGAGCACCTGGGAATTGAGCAAAGCGACGAAACCAAGGCAATCCCCGGACCAACAACATCACCACACCCAGCGCCAGCAACGTGAGAGCCACTTTTCCCCAAATCAGAAACAAAGATGGGCAAAGCAGCACCGCATCTGTACACAGCAATTCTTTCGCGGAAATTTGGTTCATGCGTTTCCCTGCTCTCTCACCCACCTTCAAATCAATTGATAGTGCGTGTTTGAGATAACCCTTGAAATAATACCAATCGCAGTAAATAACTGGTCATCCTAGCTTGTTAAAATGTTCGATCACTGCGTTAGATTTTTTGATTGTAGAATGACTACTGATCTAAAAAATCTGCCTTGTTCTCAAACATTTTTCCTGCTCTATTTTTGATCACTTACTTACTTTGATTGGTATAAGATTGAAGCGCATGAAACTAACATAAAGCATCAAACCAACCGAGCGGTTTATTCGAGTCAGATTGTTTTATCCAACCCGGTAAGTTCTGATCCAGGTCCCTGAGCAGGTTCCATCTTTATCGTAACCAATATTAACCGGTTTACCTGTAGCGTAAGCCGTCAATAAACGGGATAAAACCTGGTGGCGGGTTTCGGATGGTACACTTGCATCGACCGAAAAATAACCCGGTTTACACGTCGGATGTGAGGCTGGCTGGTTATTTAACCGGAACAGAATATTATTACTTTCGGTGTAGGTTAACACTTCAGTCACAACCCCTGTCATGTTCGTGTTGTACTCTGCATAAAGATACGATGGTGAACAGGCGACTGCTGCGAGCAATAGTGAGAATTTTTTCATTTTTTTCCCTTTTTTAAATTGAACTTACCAAACCTGGAAATAATACACTTTATCTTCTGGCACGACCCAATCACCAATATCATGGCATCGGCCACCACTCTGATTTCCGGAAATTGATGGGTGATTGTAATAAATGGCCACAGATTGGTTCGCCATCTTGGCTGACAGCGCAGTCGAAATCCATACTTTGCAATATTCCTCAGAAACATTGCACAGTTTATGCACCCCAAAACCATTGCTGACATGCAGCGTTGAGGTATCAATCCCAAAGTGTTTGATTTCCCCAACACAGGAGTAGTTGGCCTGGGCCAGAAAAGGTGCAAACAGAAGTAAAAAAACGAGTATTGATCGTTTAAAATTATTTCTTACAAATATATACAGCATACGATAAACATCCATTGGGAAAATTAAAAAATCATATAACACATTGACTTAAAAATTAACTTCCAGGAGAAATAGGATATCCAGCAGGCTGTTTTATTTTCTGAATATCAACTATTGATTCAGAAGGAAAACGTAAATACATATTATTATCCTTCTCAATCTGGAAGTAAAACTGGCGTTTACTTACACTGAAAAACGATCCAGAAACATCCTTAACATACTCTTCAGGTATGCCAGAGCTTCTTCGACCGAATATATATGTCATAGTAACTCCCCGCTTAAAAAGCTGTAGGGTAGGAAAGGAAACCCCTCTATATTCTTCCCATTTCATTCGCCCCAGAATATCTTTGTCTATGATCAAAAACTCATCTCTAGGTAAATTGACAACACTATCTTTAAGTAGTACAGAAAGATCGTTTCCTGTATTATTAAATATTACAAACTCTTCATATTTAGGACACCCTTGAAGAAGCAACAAACACATAATATAAAATAATATCTTGATGCTAATTCTTACCATGCTGCTGGTCTCCTTGTATGTGGGCCCTGCTCTAAAAACGCTGAGTCTCCATGCCAATTACCATTATTTATAAGCCCTGATAATCCTAATACGATATGTGCCGGAAAATAAAATGGACCTAACATCTGAGCTTGATAGGTGTGTTGCATCTCTTCAAAACCTAAGGTATGTGCACCACCATATCTATAAGATGTTGGCTGCATCGCTGGACTATTACCATGAACAATTACATTTCCTAAGGTCATTGCGCTCAGCATTAATGGATTATTTTCAAATTGTATTGCATTATTATCATAACTTATACTCGGTTCAGCTGTGTATAAGTCAAAAAATTGTCCAACCTCTCCAATCAAATGCCTAACGCTCCATAGATAAGAGAGCTATGATGATTTCTGGTGTATGCGAAGAAAGGGTTGCGGTGTAACCTGTTGATTGATCCGGCAAGATCAACAA
>NZ_JAUORR010000052.1:0-10186 GCF_030547945.1 Photobacterium sp. 1_MG-2023
GAGCATAAGATCACAATTGGTTCGTCTGGTCAATTTTCACCTCGCATTGAGCAAAAAACGTTCATGATCTTGCCCTGCCATCTTCTCTTGTTTTGCATAATCAAAAACAAAAGGACTTGCTACAACAGAGGCACCAATGATTTACGCCCCAAAAACAACTGATTTATTCACTATTTACCTCTTTTCGGCATGAAAAAATTTCAATCTAACTTATTTGCTATATAAATAAGTGTCTTACTCGCACTATGTATCAAAAGGGTAAGAAGGAAGCTGGCGGCAGCGCTGACAAAATAGATAGGTGCAAAATCACGAGTCCTGTAAGAGTCAGCAGCTTCAAATCCCATGAAAGCAAAAACTAAGGAACCAATGAAAGATAACGCGCAAAATAATACTGAAATCAAACCAAGGTAACCGCTTGGATTCTTATGACTTGGTTCTTTAACGCTTTGCTTTTCTGAGAGGTTATAAGCAGCTTGAGCTTGTGATTTATTCTCAGCCTCAATCTCTCGTATAAATTTGTACCCCCGATTTATTAAGCTATCTATGGTGTGTCTATCAGCCTCAAACTGAGTGGTAGTTCCTAACTTTAAAACCGTATATGTCTTCATCTTTAGATTCTATTCAACCAAAAAATATACCACAAAAAATACTCCACCGAGCGCATACAAACAAGTAAGCCACATCATAATTTTTTTGTGTGTAATGTGTATGTTTATTTGGTTCGTACATTGTTTGTTTCACACAGGTTGAGTTGGCTCTCAACATCCCCAATCTGTTACCTTTCTTCAAAACTTGACTGAAAGATTGTGATGACGTTTTTTTCCGTGCAAGGATCTCGCTTATCGTCGTGGTTCTCGGAGCGTCTCAAATAAACACCTCTGGTGCTTTGAGGTATCCTCGACGATCTTGTGATTCACATTCGTTATGTTATAACAACTATTTTATGTCGGTCAGCAATACGCACATGATTCAAATACACGGATTACGGCAACATTTTGATGGATTCAGGAAAGGTTTCCAGCGGTGTCTCTTGGCCTTGGCTGTGTTAGTCGCGCCAACAGTGCAGGCGCATCCTCATTCCTTTGCGGATATGAAGACGTACATCCAGGGAAAGAATGGCGAGATCACCGGTTTTCGAATGGAATGGACGTTTGATGCGATGACGTCCGCTTATATGCTGGACGGTGAAGATACTTCCCCGGAAAACGTGCAGCATACTTTTCGCAAGATGGCGGCATCCATGCTGGAAAACATTCAGGGGGAGCAGTATTTCACCCATTTTTATGACGGCGACCAGCCGCTTCAATTCAAACCGGTCCATAGCGGACAACTGACGCGTGATCGGGCTAAGCTGGTGCTCAGCTTTGTGCTGCCTCTGTCCCACCCGAAACCCCTCACACAAGAGACACTGCGGCTGCTCGTGTTCGAGCCGAGTTTTTATCTCGGGATGACATGGGATGCTGCCGAGGATGTTGTCTTGTCGGATGAACTTGCCCGTCGGTGCCGGGTTGCGCTGATTGAGCCGGACCCGACGCCGGAGCAGGTGAGTTATGCCATGTCTTTACCTGCAGATGCAAATCCGGATAACACGCTGGGGCAGTTGTTCACGCAAACCGTGCAAATCCATTGTGAGCCAACGACAGACGGAAAATGAATGAATTCATCAAGTTGTCGGAGACAGCGCAAGGTGAAATCGTTGATTCAGTTGAAGTGAGAAAGACAATGAAACAAAGCAGAATTGATCCGCGACGCTGGTTGGTCACCGCGGCCTTTGCATGCGTCATGACGATTTGCGGCTATCTCTTGTGGTCAATGTGGCCAACCTTGGTGGTTGAAAGTATTCAGTGGCAGCGGGAAGTCAACGCCCGGTTGGCTGATTTGTTATACGATGCGACATCCAATCCGTTGATTGCCGGCGGCTCGCTGGCGGGTTTCAGTTTCATTTACGGCATGTTGCATTCGCTGGGGCCGGGGCATGGCAAAGTGATTGTGACAACCTACCTGGCGACACATCCGACAAAGGTGAAAGCCAGCCTGATGCTGACCGTGATTTCAGCTTTTATTCAGGCCCTGGTTGCCATCGTTTTGGTGAGCGTGCTGGTTTGGGGATTTCAGGCATCCATGCGCGTTGTGAATGAGAAAGCCGCTGTCTTCGTGTCGTTGAGCTTTGCGCTGGTTGTGGTGCTGGGCGGATTGATCTGCTGGAAAGCAATTCAGCAAATTTACCATGCCTTACGTCATGCGCATCGCCAAGCTTCATCCTTGCCCCTGAAGTCATCCGCGTTCCCTGTGATGCATTCAGCCGCGCCACAAGCGTTTGCATTCAAGTCAGCGATTCACCGCCCGGCGATTCGTCCCAGCGTACAAATACAAACCGCGCAGCGCCATGATCACCATGCGGACTGCGGATGCGGCCATGCCCATGTCGCAGATGCGGAAGCCATCAACCGGGCTTCAACCTGGCGGGAGTATGCCGGGATTGTGGCATCGATTGGGATCCGACCCTGTACCGGGGCTGTGATGGTCCTTCTGTTTGCCAATCTGGCCGGGTTGTACTGGATGGGAGTGCTCAGTGCCATCGTGATGGCGGCCGGGACAGCGTTGACGACGTCTCTGATCGCAGTCATGACCTTAACCGGAAAGCAGCTGATTCAGCGTTATCTGATCACGGAGAACAGCCACAAAAAGGGCGGCTGGCAATTCGCGGGTTACTCACTGAAGCTCCTTGGCGGTATGTTGATGATGGTGATTGGCATATTGTTGATGGGCGGGCAGGATACGGGTCTGTCTCCGATGTTTTCGGGGTAAGTCAAACTGATGTCGCGTCGTGCAAGTGCTCGGTGTATTCGATACTTTCGCGAATGATTTCGGGATTGTGACTCCCTAATCTGATGTCCAGCCGATTGAAACGATTTAGCCCCTGGCGTGTCCAGGGGCTTTTTTATGGATGGTGAATGCGATGCTGAGTCGCAACCGAGGTCAATAGAATGCCATCACCCATCCCGCCAGATACAATCCCACCCCAAAAGAAGCATGGGCCATCAGGCTGCGCAGTCGGGCCGTATTGGGCTGTGGTGTTTTTGAGGCGGCAATGCCTGCGCCCATGCAAGGTTGCATCAGGAAAAAGGGGGCGACCACCGTCGCCACGCCAATCATCAATGCCGGCAGCAAGGTTGGCGAGGTAACCCAAGCTTCTCCCCAGCCCAGCAGCAGAATCCCGGCAAAGGCGATGCCAATCAGATAATGCGCTGTCCAGCCGATGATGGCTTCCCTATTGACGGGCGTAGCCTGCGCAATATTGAGATGGGTGAACTGACCCTTTGGAAAGTGCCCAATCCAGCGGCCAACCATGGCGTAGTTCAGCGAGGGGATGTTGAAACAGGTTTTCAGGAACAGTGCCCAGAGGTCCATCACCAGCGTGGCACCGACGCCCAGTGCCATGGCGCGAACAATAAAATCAGATTCCATTTGGGTTCACTCCTTGTTGTCGTCTCTCGTGACCTGATTCACGAGAGAAATGCTCTTGAATCGGGCCGTGATCGTTTCAATGGATGGTTGATGTTATATAATTCAATAAATTGATTGAATGATGGGGCAGTTAAACTTTGATGTCAACGATAAACAATGCGTCTCATATGTATGCTGATCTGGCTGACCTTGCGCGGCCGCTGGGAAATGCCCACCGGCTCATTTTGCTGGAGCATATTGCTCAGGGGGAGAAGTCGGTTGAAAAGCTGGCAGAACTTGCGGATCTGACAGTGGCCAATGCTTCTCAGCATCTGCAGCAATTAAAAAGGAATGGCTATGTTCAGACGCGCCGGGAAGGAAAGCATGTTTTTTATCGCTTGAGCGACGCACCGGTTGTCGAACTGCTGATGGCATTGCGTCAGTTTGCCGAGTTTCATCACTCGGAGATCAGAAAGCTGGTTCAGGGGACGTTGCATCATCAGCAAGGGCTGGAAGGCATTTCCCGGGAAGCGTTGTTTGCTCGTTTGCAGGAAAAAAGTGTGACGTTACTGGATGTCCGTCCTGAAGAAGAATTTGAGCAGGGCCATCTGCCCGGAGCGATCAATATTCCGCTGGCTGAACTGGAAGCGCGCCTTGCAGAGCTGCCCAAAGCTCAGGAAATTGTGGCGTATTGTCGCGGGCCGTATTGTACCTTGTCGCTGACAGCCGTGAATACGCTTCAAGGCAAAGGCTTATCTGCCCGTCGTTTTCACGAGGGTGTTCCAGAGTGGAAAGCCGCGGGGTATCCGGTTGGCTGAGTGCATCACCGACGATTTGGTTTGATTGAGCCGGAAGCCATCGCCTGACCGGGCGATGTGCTGTGCCTTTTCTGAGCTTCTGGCCTGAACTGTTGTGGCGGGTGACGCCGCCCGATGAGCGACATTCCTGTTGACAGATATGAGCAGACACACATACTCTAAATATCATTCAATAATTCAATAATTCAATTGAATGATATTTTTACGGGGAAAGGTGCGCTGGTTGATTTGGAAGCCGCGACCATTTCCGAGAGAGGAACAGACAGTGCAGACAATAAAACGGAACTTGAAAAAGGCTTTTGCCTTACTTGCCCTGATACAGGCCACCTTGATTTTCACGATTGTGATGATAGGCATTCCATTACCGGAGATAGGGGTTGAGTTTGGGATCAACGAAGCGGATTTACTGCTGGTCAGTACAGCCTATGGCTTATCTTTCAGTGGGTTACTTTTATTTGGCGGGCGCTTAACAGACAGGTTTGGCGGCAGAACATTGCTGACGATCGGATTATGCCTGTTCGGTCTGGCTTCTGTGGGGGCTGCTTTGTCGTTCCACTTTTCTGCGATGGTGCTGATGCGATTTCTTCAGGGCGCAGGGGCAGCGATGATTGCACCCGCTGCTGTGGCCATCCTTCGGCATTTATATCCTGAGCCAGAAGATTTCATGCGTGCCATGGCCACCTGGGGCGGTGTTTCTGTGTTGGGCGGGGGTGTTGGTTTTCTCGCATCCGGTGTGGTCACGATCTGGATTTCATGGCGTTGGATGTTTGCTGTGCCTGTCGGGGTGGCCTTGATGGGCTTGATTGCCGTCGCAGGGTTCCTCCCCAAAGCGGTGCAGTCGCGGCCACCGGTACAATCTGGACTTGATCTTATCGGTGCTGTGCTGGCCACGCTGGGGATTACGCTGGGCAGTTACGGGCTGATCGCCAGCGGCGAATTTTCCTGGTCATCACCCGGTGTTTACGGGCCTTTGCTCAGTGGTGTGGCGCTGCTCAGCCTGTTTTTTGTGGTGGAAAGACAGGTAACATCGCCTTTACTGCCTCCCGGCTTTGTGCGTGAGCCATCCCGCATTGTGGGCTTGATGGGCATCCTTCTGGCCTCGGCCAGTATGGGGCTGGTGACTTTTCTGTTGTCATTATTCCTGCAAATTCAGCAACACTGGACGCCACTTGAAACGGCGGGGGCATTTGTGCCTTACACCTTCACCCTGCTGCTGATGAATCGTGCAGCCAGCGGTATTGTCAGTCGTTTCGGGCCATTGAAAGTGACCTGCTTCGGTTTGCTGATTGGTGCGGCAGGGCTGGCATGGCTGGCCGGTATTCATTCACAGGTTGAGTACCTCTCTGGGCTGTTGCCCGGGATTGTGATTCTGACAACCGGAACGTCAATGATGTTTGCGGGGGCTGCTGTCCTGTCGACCATGCATGTGTCTCCGCATCAGGCCGGTTTGGCTGGCGGGGTGATGAATACATCCATGGAACTGGGACCGACATTGGGCCTGGCCTCTCTCATGGCTGTGGCAGCTTTGGCACCGGATGTGGTCCGCGGATACAGTCTGGCCTTCGGCACGGCAGCCGGGGTGTATCTGGTCGCTGCGGGGCTGGCGTGGTTTCTGACACGCGATAAGCTTCAGCAGACGGACACTGTGGCGGCAGAGAAAGTGCAGTGAGCCGACGACGAACATACTTCGCGGCACCATTTGTTATCAGACGGATAAAATGACTAAATCTTCAGGCAGCGTCCGCTGAAAGGCGGCTGCCTGTCTGCGAATCCAGTCGCAGAAGAGTTTCACTTTATCCCGTCTGAAATAGCCTTCCGGGGCGCACAGGTAATAACTGAATGGCGGCCGGACAGCCACGTTTCCAATCCGGATCAGCGTGCCTTCTTCAAGGTAACGCTGTGCCAGACTGTGCCTTGCCAGCGCGACGCCCTGAACGGCGAGGGCACCCTCCAGCACAAAGTTCGCGCCATCGTAAGACAGCAGGCTAGGCCCACCTGTGACTCCCACAGTCGACAGCCAGCGTTCCCAGTTCATATCGGGCCAGAGGTCGCCAATCAGGTGAGCGCGGTGCAGATCCTTGAGATCGTCAATCTGGTTTTCTTTCTGATAGAGCGGATGACACACCGGAAAGAGCAAGTCATCCATCAGCCAGAGGCTGCTGAGGTTGGGATATTCCCCTTTGCCGTAGCGGATGCAGAGATCAAGCGGAGACTGCTCGAAATCAACCAGCTCAACTTTGGATTCGATGAGCAGCGAAATATCCGGCTGTTCGTCTCTGAATGAGGTCATTCTCGGCACCAGCCAGTGCTGCGAGAGGGAAGGCAGCGTCGACAGAGATAACCGATACGGGTCCGGATCCTGATTCAGCAAGCGGATGCCTTGCTGGATGTGCTGAAAGCCTTTCTGGCTGTGCTCAAGCAGGATTTGCCCTTCCGGGGTCAGCACAACTTTCCGGTGCTGACGGTAAAACAGGGGCGTACCCAGCCAGTCTTCCAGTAAGCGGATTTGCTGGCTGACCGCTGCAGCGGTGACGTGCAGGGTTTCTGCGGCGTCTTTGAAGCTGCCGTGATGGGCTGCCTGATAAAAATAATAAAGTCCCTGAAGTGGCGGCATCCGGTGTTGGTTTGACATTAGTTTTCCTTAACTGAATGGCAGGATCTATCGTTTGAACACCTGCAGTATCCGAACGAAGATAAATCCGTATTTCGGTGAAAATAGGTGGCTTAAATGGGGATGATAACAGATAAGTTTGCGTTTAGCTGGTGCAAAGAAATCGTGATTTTGATTAAGTTTGGCTTTTCTTATTATCAACACTGGCGCCAGAAAAAACGTGATTTACGCCACTTGAGTGAGTTACCAGACTACTTGCTGGATGATATCGGGCTGGATCAGAGGATTGTCCAAAAAGAAAAAGAGCGGGGATAATTTCAGGTAATGGAAGAACGAATAGTGAATTGTTTGTATGTGAAGTGGTGGCAGCTCACACTGCTGAGCTGCTTTATTTATCAAGAGATTGTTAATGCGGGAGGATTTTTGAAGATTGATTACATCTGTCCTTGAAGTTTTTCTTTAGCAAAATCCAGAAATTTGTTGATTCTTCTAGAGCGGGCATTTTGATTTGTTGCCATAAGGGCGACTATGTCCACACAAGGTAAACTGTACTCAGGTAACAGCTCAACAAGTGTACCTTCGTACAGTTCTGTCATTACATCCCATTCTGAACGATTGATAACACCTAAACCATTTAACGCCCATTGCTTGACAACGTCAGCAACATTACTGGTTAAAGAAGGGGTTACTCTGACATTACAGTTTTGACCTGACGATAATTGAGTAAAACGCCACATTGAAACATCCTCATTATTTTCTCTGAGTATTATACAGTTGTGACTCAACAAATCTTCAGGCTTAGTTAATAAAGGCATATCAGTAAGATAATTTGGAGATGCACACAATACTCGGCGAGTTGATGAAATCACCATTCGGTACAAGCTCGACTGATTAAGTTCCCCAATATAGAACATGATGTCTGGCTGGAAAGAGTAGTCACTCCAACTAGGGCAGTCAGAAAGTATTAGATCGATAGTCAGACTAGGATGTTTCTTTTTAAACTCGCCAACGATAGAGGATAATTTTTGGTCACCAAAACCAATGGGAGCCAGTATGTTCAAATGTCCACTTAAGTCATTCTTGGAAGCATGCAGGGACTCTTCCAAAGTAGTCATTTTTTGTATGATGTCTGAGCCGATCTCAATAATCAGCTGACCATGCTCGGTGACTGTCAATCTTCGTCCATGCCTCTCTATGAGGGAAACACCTAATTTTTCTTCGAGAGATTTTAACTTTTGTGTGACGTAGGATGCAGAGACATTGAGCTGTTTTGCTGCGATGGAAAAATTTGGGCACCCAGCCAGAGCTAGAAAAAATTTAATATCATTAAGCCCCAACATTAACATTATCCTTAAAGTACAGTTAATAAAATCATAAATACACTGAAACCATATCACGTGATATCTTATCATTACAGGTTAATGATTATACCGTAAAAGGGTGAAAAGTGAATTTGGTATTTGATAAAGACAAAGCAACGTTAGACAATGTGATAAGACCTTTAGGCTGGTTAGCTGATGGTACAAAATCTTCCGTGGGTAGTATTGTCTCATTCCCTTCGATACCTCATAGGAAGGAGTTTAGTGAAGCTTCTCAATGTATTATTAATGATGGTTTTTTTATGAACGGGAATATTTCAAGCCGGAAAGTGGAAACTCCGATGATTTATGGGAGCATTTTAGAAGTTTTTGGGATGATTTGTCTGTTGATCAATATATGGCTGACTCAGGGACATATCGCTTAAGACGCTATTCTACACTTTTATATAAAAGTGATAGCTTTTCAATATTGAAAATGCCTTACATGCCATTGTTTAAATCTAGTGATTACAACTCTTTTGCTGGAGATGTTTATAGATATTTTGAAGAAACAGATAATGCTATATACTTTAATCCATATTTTCAGAGAGTTTTAAATGAGTCATTAAGAGTGTTTATCTCATGTGAGAACAAACATGGGAGAAGTGAACAAAATGGTTGATTGAAGTAGATCAGTATCGAATTCTAACAAATAAACATCAATTGGGTAAACCTACTCCTGAAGGCGTACATAGTGATGGCACAAATTATTTCACATTAATGTTGGTTCAACGAGAAGGAGTGAAAGGTGGAATAAGTTCATTATATGATTGCGATATGAATCTAAAAAAAGAGGTTACACTTCAATACCCAGGCGACACGATCATGTTAGATGATAAAAATATGTTGCATGGTGTGACAGAAATTGAACCTATTGAAGAGTCTGGTGTTAGAGATATCTTGCATATTTCTTTTACAAATGTGATGAGGCCAGGATCGGTGAAAAGGCGATTTGGTCTGGGCTCAGAAGAAATTATCACAATTTGACAAAATGTTGATGAAAAGTCTATTTGACTAGAACATTTGGATTTTTAATTCATGATCCAGTAGTTTATTCAGACTGGGTCAATACCATAATAAAGGTAATGAAATGACATACAGTATTTTTATTATACTTGTTTTCAGTTGTATAGCCTTTAGTTTTTCACCTGGGGCAGGTGCTATTGCTACTATGTCAAGAGCAATAGATGGAGATGCAAGCAAGGTTAAATATAATATTGTAGGTTTACAGTTAGCGTTGATGTTTCATTTAGTAATTGTGACAGCTGGTTTAGGAGCAATGGTTGCTTCATCGGACTTCGCTTTTAACGTTATAAAATATTCTGGTGCTCTGTATTTATTATATCTGGGTTTTATGAAAATTAAAAACTCAGATCAAGTGTCATATAAAAAAGAAAATGTGTTAAGAAATAAAGGACAAAGTGTATTGAATGGGTTTTTAGTGAATATTTCAAACCCCAAGTCAATTGTTTTTCTTGTTGCATTTATACCTCAGTTTATTGTTGGTCAAGGAGGATTTACTCAATATTTCCAACTCGGGTTGGTTGTTCTTGTTATAGATACTCTGGCTATGTTTACTTATTATTCGTTTGCGAATTCTCTAATGAAATATTTGACAGATGAAACGCAAAAAAAACGGTTAAATATATTGTTTGGAAGTATGTTTATATTGCTTTCTATATTGCTTCTCATCTCGGAGCGAAATTGAAATAAAGAAAGGTTTTTGATCATAAATTTATTATCTGAAGGTGTATTGTTTTTTGTAAAAAAGCCAGTCTCTCGACTGGCTTTGGGTATTTTTTTTGGGATTACGCCAGCAGCTCTTTCGCGGTGCTGACCACGTTTTCAGTGGTGAAGCCGAACAGCTTGAACAGCTCGCCAGCCGGTGCAGATTCACCGAAGCTGGTCATGCCGATGATGCGGCCGTCAAAACCAACGTACTTGTACCAGAA
>NZ_JAUORR010000053.1:0-8282 GCF_030547945.1 Photobacterium sp. 1_MG-2023
AGCGGATAAAATAAGAAACATGACATCAACAAGGTTATGGCGTTGGTTAATATGAGAACGATTTTCTTCCACGAGGGTTAAGTGATCAAATAGGGACATGACAGGTCGATATAATACTAAACTTATATGATCAGATCGCGCAAACTCGTAAAAGTTCAGTCAATTAACAAAGTGCGATCCTGCCCTGTGTTAAGGTCAGAGTTATGGAGGGCTGCTTGGTCGTCACAGCTGACTAAAACCTAACACTATCGGTTAAGCTTTATATCCGAAAACTTAGCCGATAACCTTTCAATCATTGATTCATCAGTCGCATACACTCTCCAATAAGCGCCATCAAAAAGATCAAGAACAACTACATAGTTTAAGTAGAGGTCTTCATCATCAGCATATTTTTTATGGATTCTTTACTCGTAGAACCAACAATTAAAGTATCAAAAATCTGATCAAAGTTATGAGAAAGGTCATTTAGCTCCTGCCACTCCAAACAAAAGCCATTAGGCGAATCAGAAATACTATCTTCAAAATCGACTATCGATTTATCTTCGCCCAAATCACCAGTAGCAGAAAGGTACAAAAGGGACCAGCTTAAGCTAGCCCCATCAACACCGATCTTATTTAATATCATTGGCAAGGTAACAGTTAGTAATCCATTGGAACTATCACTAATCTCAATCATATGAGTCATAACATTATCCCTACAATGGTTCAGCATCTTTTAGACGCAGGACGTCCGCATGAGAGCTTTAGTGATTTCTGGTGTATGAGCAAAAGATGTTCATGACCTTGCCCTGCGCCTCACTAGAGCTACAAGGGAAATCTCATACACCAAATACATAAAAACCAATACTAATTGCTAATATTAAAAAAGAAGCAATAACAAAGGCAAAAACAAAAAATTTAATTCTTTTAATTTTCGGTAGTGGAACGGCTTTCAGATCTATTTTGCACCTAGAAAAAACAACTATAAGCAAAAAATATAAAGCAAACAAGAACAGCAAAAACAAATCATTATTAAGGAGGTTGTATTCGAAAATATATGTGTACAAAACCACCAGGGATAATAAATAATGAACGAACGATTGAGTTAACAATATTTCAGCCTTATTCTTATAGTGCTCCCCCCAAATGCTTTCCATTTTGGTTCTCAATATTTCAACAGATATTGAAAAAAAATCACTCATACTCACATCAACTCTTTAATAGTTTTAAAAACTCTAATTCTTATTGCCTTAAAAGCATTATAGTCTGCAGCAACATCAATCGCTACATAAGCACTACTTATGGCAAAGCCTGGTAAACCATAAAATGATATTGCAGTGAAAGCTAAGTCTAAAACAACGTCTCCGACCAAGTCGACCTTTTCAATAGTAGTCATTTCTGTCACATTTGCATTCAAGGCTGAACGTACAGTATAAATGACTGAAAATCCAGCAGCTAAATTACCTGCACTTGATAATCTAGTAAGAGATTTAAGTTGAACATTTTCGGCCCTAACCGATAAATCTAATCTCTTTCTCCAAGAGCTCCTTTGATGTTTGATAATCTTTTCTTTTACACCTGATAGAATACCGACTGCTGCAGCTGTGGTTGCTGGAGCATTTTCTTTATGTTTTTGATAATTCCCAGTATTACTATTATCCATCGAGTCTACGTACGGAGACCTCTCATCAGGTACTACATGCATTTCTTCATATGAGCCATCCCGATGGTAATATACCTCCCTTGTAGGAACCCCCTCTTCTTCATTTTTACCATTCTTATCTGCAGCATTACCTTTGGGGCCACTTAAGTCCTTAGATGTCGATGTCTCCTGGCTATTAGTCGTCGCCCCCTCAATCAGGGCAAGATCATGAACGTTTTTTGCTCAATGCTAGGTGAAAATTGACCAGACGAACCATTTGTGATCTTATGCTCCTCTTTTGAGGAGTGGCCATGAATATCGATACCATCAAAGAACATTTCAGCATCATCGTGACGAACGACAAAGCGCAAAAGTGGACTACCCTCTGTTTGATATTTTGTTTGGCTCGATCTGTGCCGTGATAGCAGGAGGCCAAGGCTGGACCGATATTCGCGAATACGTTCTTGGCCACCATGAGTGGTTTCTTAAACAGAATCTATTTGAAAATGGGGTACCCGTTGATGATACCTTTGCTCGTTTGATTGCGAGTATAGATCCCGCTGAGTTTCGTGACTGCTTTCTTGCCTGGATGAAAGCGGTGCACAAATTGACCTGTGGTGAGGTGGTTGCCATTGATGGCAAGACCTTGCGCGGCTCCTATGACAGAGACGACAGGCAAAGCACCATCCATATGGTGAGTGCCTACGCCAGCGCCAACCAACTGGTATTGGGCCAACTCAAAACCGACAACAAGAGCAATGAAATCACCGCAATACCGGCGCTGATTAAAATGCTCGACTTGCGAGGCGCTCTCGTGACGATTGATGCGATGGCCTGTCAGACCAAGATTGCAGAAGCAATCACCAGCAAGGGCGGTGATTACTTATTGGCGGTTAAGGGCAACCAGGGCAAGTTAGCGGCAGCCGTACAGACCGCTTTCGCCCCACACCGCCGCGCCCCAATAGAGAAGACCACGTGTCAAATTGAGAAGCAAAAGGGGCGGGTTGAAGCGCGTACTTGCCATGTATTGAATGCCAGTGAACTGGAGGGGGACTTCTCCACTTGGAGCGGGCTGACCAGCATCGTGATGGTCGAAAACTACCGTGCGGCAAAAGGCAAAGAGCCAGAGTTGGAGTATCGCTACTATATCAGTTCAGCCGAACTGACCCCAGAGCAGGCCGGGAATGCCATCCGCGCCCACTGGGGTATTGAGTCAATGCACTGGATATTAGATGTGAGTATGCGAGAAGATGCTTGTCAGATTTACCGAGAAAACGCGGCTGAAAACCTGGCGGGGTTAAGGCACATGGCACTGAACATGCTCAGAGCTGAGCCAACCAAGATTAGCATGCCGATGAAGCAGAAACGCTGCATGATGAAACCCGCTTTTTTGGAGCAAGTCCTTGTGGCTGGATTTAAGTCAATGGCTAAACCTTAACCATTCATGCGGACGCCCTGCCCCCTCAATGTGTCTGAACCCCGTCGGATCAATATACTTCAGCGGGTTATTCCACGTATAAGTATAGCGGTTGAAGCAACCCGTCATATAAGGTGACTGGATCAGCGGATCGCTCAGACACGCAAAGCACTGGGATTGACTCAGAATCAGGTTGCGGAGCAGTTGGGGATATCACAGCAGACACTGGCTCACTATGAAGTTGGGCGGTTAAGGATAGCAGTATTACGCTGGTTCCGCTGGCAGAGATCTTACTTAGCTCAGTCGAAGAGCTACTGCACGGTCAGGAAGCGACTAAGGGAAGTAATAAACGCAGGACCTGCGTCGAAGCTGCAACAGTAGATCGAACAGGTCAGGCAGCTACCAAGAGCGAAGCAGCAGTTTGTGATGGAGATGTTAGATACGGTGATCCAGCAAGCTGCACATTAAAAAGCCCGCTAGTGCGGGCTTTTGTATCAACTATTTATTTATTATTCGTAAATTCTTGCAGCATAAAAAATATCAGCAAAGATTTTCCAGTTTATATCACCGGGAAACTCTTTTCCTTGATTCTCATAGAAACCGTCCATGTCTTCAACCCATCCAGATACGGCCTCTAAAAAGCTTGGTAAGTCTTGATTTTCCCAATCATCAGAATGATCTTTAAAGTCAGCGATCATACTTATAATAAAGTTAGAAAAGTCCTCCTTTGTTAATACATTATCAAGCTCATTTACTAGTTTTGATTTCATTACAATCCGCCTCCAAGGACTCTAATAGAAGCACCCTCATTCTTACTCGTAAATTTGAATGCTTCATTTGCTATTTCGTCTGCGGTTGCAGGCTTTGTCCGTATTGGTACGCCAGCTTCTTGGAAAGCTTTTAACCGACGATTATCAAGAGAAAAAACTTTCCCATCTCGTTCAACAGTTCTGATTGCTGGCAAGTCATTAGCTGTTACTTTTCCGGATTTTTCAAATCATCGATCAAACCTTTCAATGAACGACCATCCTTAAAAGTGGCCTTAATACTATCTTGCGTAAATCGAATAGAACTTGGGTCTGCTAATCCCTTTGTAACATCAGAACACCCTGACGTTCATCGTAGCTAACACTGCCCACAACCCTAATGCCTTCAGTACCTTAAAGAGCCTGCACCCCAAGTGCTGACCTCATGTTAACAACTTTATGCCCCAGAGGCACTATTTCGCTTAAGTTGCCGTTTACTTTTAAGTACTCATTCACTATATAGGGGCGTTTATGCCCCGATATCGGCTTGGTTTAAGGCATTTGCCCACTTGACAGTAAATTAGTTTTTAATAGGGTGCGATTTTTTTGCTGACTCGGTTTCCCGCTTTTATGCCGCATCTTCAGTGACTTGTCACTTGACATTATTTTTATCGTTAATAGGGTTTTGCTTTTGTAACTCATTATTGTGCAACATGTTGTTTATTTTGGGTGTTATCTCTTGATACACTGTATACACCGATGAGTTCTAATCATGCTGTGATGTTTTGGTGTGTTGGATTACGAGCTTTTTGAGCCTCAACGTGAGGCCTTAACCAACTTTCTCACCCATCACTGTATGACTGTTCAGCAACAAGACATTGGCAAGGGAGTAATACATACGACCACGCACCTTCTGTGCAGACGGCCCGTATCGCGATGCGCTCCAAGGCCTTTGCCAGACTGACCTGGATGGGGTGACCTTTCGGTATACCGATACACAAGGTATCACCTGTCAGGCCCCGCCGTTACTGGGGTAGACAGTAAATACGATTAACAGGTAAAACGACATGGCGATTTATAATAACAACAACGCTATGCGTGCCGTCACTTCACGCTTTTCTTTAAGTGACTACATGGCGCTTCTGGCTGAAGCCGAGCGCACTGGCTCTAACCCTTCCCAACTGCTCCGCCAAACCTGGTGTAACCCTCCCCAAAACCCCGTCAATACTAAAAGAGTAAAAATAACTCTGTTTCAGAGCACTCTATTTTGGAGTATTGTCAACGGTATTTATCAAAACAGGGGGTATAATTATGGCTTCAGCACAACGGTGGAACAGCCAGATGACACCCGAAGATAAGCAGCTTTATAAGGAACTCGGCCAGCGGATCGCTCAGACACGCAAAGCACTGGGATTGACTCAGACTCAGGTTGCGGAGCAGTTGGGGATATCACAGCAGACACTGGCTCACTATGAAGTTGGGCGGTTAAGGATAGCGGTATCAACACTGGTTCCGCTGGCAGAGAGCTTACATAGCTCAGTCGATGAGCTACTGTACAGTCAGGAAGCGGCTAAGGGAAGTAATAAACGCGGACCTGCGTCGAAGCTGCAACAGCAGATCGAACAGGTCAGGCAGCAACCAATAGCGAAGCAGCAGTTTTTGATGGAGATGTTAGATACGGTGATCCAGCAAGCTGCACATTAAAAAGCCCGCTAGTGCGGGTGTCCACTTCCCCTTTAGCGAGACAATTCAAAACTAGAGGTTTCCAGTTGTCTCCGGTATTCAGCCGGAGGAATATTGCCTAAGCTGTACTAGTTCAGACCAGATCTGACACTTCGATTTGAAAAGAAGAGAGTTACCCACTTTGATTAAGGTGCTGAATCTTAAATCAAAGAAACAAAGAGGTAACTCTCATGCATCATACTAGCAATCCAATCATCAAACACAAAGCTGGTCTTCTCAATCTCGCAGAAGAACTCGGTAATGTCTCAAAAGCCTGTAAAGTCATGGGTGTCTCCAGAGACACTTTCTATCGCTACCAAGAGCTGGCAGAAACAGGTGGCGTCGATGCTTTGGTCAATCAAAGCCGAAGAACGCCCAACATGAAAAACCGTGTTGATCCGACGACAGAACAAGCCGTCGTGGTTTATGCGCTGGAATATCCAGCTCATGGGCAAGTGAGATCGAGCAACGAATTGAGGAAGCAAGGTGTCTTCATCTCGGCAAGCGGCGTTCGCTCTGTGTGGCTTCGCCACAACCTGGAGAACTTCAAAAAGCGATTAGTCGCTTTAGAGAAAAAGGTCGCTGATGAAGGAATCATCCTCACCGAACAGCAAGTTGCTGCGCTTGAACGTAAGAAACGAGATGATGAGGTATGTGGTGAAATAGAAACCGCCCATCCTGGTTATCTCGGCTCTCAAGACACGTTTTACGTGGGCAACCTGAAAGGCGTTGGGCGCATCTACCAACAAACTTTCATCGATACCTACAGCAAAGTGGCTTTTGCAAAGCTCTACACCACGAAAACGCCCATTACCGCGGCAGACTTACTCAATGACAAAGTTCTGCCCTTCTTTGAATCTGAAGCGCTACCGATGCTGCGTATCCTCACGGACAGAGGCACCGAATACTGCGGCCGTGTCGAGCAGCATGACTACCAGTTATACCTGGCGATCAATGACATCGACCACACGAAAACCAAAGCCATGTCGCCTCAGACCAATGGTATCTGCGAACGCTTCCATAAGACCATACTGAACGAGTTCTACCAAGTGACTTTCAGAAAGAAACTCTATGGTGACTTAGATGAACTCCAAAAAGATCTGGACGAGTGGATGGAATACTACAACACTGAACGGACTCATCAGGGCAAGATGTGCAATGGCAGAACACCATTGGAAACGCTTCGCGATGGGAAGGCTATCTGGGAAGAAAAGGATCTGACCCAAATATAATCTGACAGCACCGCTAAAAGTGGGTAACTGTCAGATCAGGTCTGAATCAGTACACCTAAGCTCTCGTGGGTGCGCTCTTCGTTGTAATCGCACATCCATACCCAAGCCATATCCCGAACCTGTTCGAGTGACTCGAACAAATAGGCATTCAAGAATTCGCGGCGAAATGACCCATTAAATCGTTCTACAAACCCATTTTGCTGAGGTTTTCCTGGCTGGATATAAACCATCTCAATGTTGTGAGCCTCACACCAGTCGGTTAACTGGGACGATATTAGCTCTGGCCCATTATCCATTCGAAGCTGTTTTGGCAGACCTCGCTCCTGTTTCAAATGCTCTAAAGCGCGCACCACGCGTCCTGCGGGCAAACTCGTATCCACTTCTATCACCAGACATTCTCGGGTCGATTCATCAAGAATGTTCAGTGTTCGAAAACGCTTTCCGCAATATAAGCTGTCATGCATAAAGTCGAGTGCCCATTGATAGTTGGCTTCACTCACCACATCTAATGGCATGGCAATGCGAGCCGGTAATACACGTTTTCGTCGCCGTTTTAGGTTTAATCCCATCCGGCAGTAAACTCGGTATACGCGCTTATGATTGAAGCATTTTCCCTTTCGCCGCATTCGTCTGAAGCATTTCCAGAATCCTGCATTGGGTGACTTCTCAAGCACCGCATTTAGAGCATCGATAACATCGCTGTCGGCAATGCGCCAATCCTTGGGGCTTCTGTAGTAACTGGCCCGTCCCAAAAGAGTGAGTCGACACGCGCGGGTGACACTAAGACCTGCAGCCACCAACATACATGCACAATCGCGCCTGCTGCTGGCTACCAACCCTTTTTTTCGAACAGCTCCTTCATGGCCTGGTTTTCTAAACTGACGTCTGCGTACATCTTTTTGAGCTTGGCATTTTCTGCTTCAAGCTCTTTGATTCGCTTGAGCTCAGAGGCGTCCAACCCGCCATATTTGGCTTTCCAGTTATAGTAGGTGGCGCTGCTAATCCCGTGCTGACGGCAAATATCATCGACCTTCAGGCCAGCATCCGCTTCTTTGAGAATCGCGACTATCTGTGACTCAGTGAACCGTGACTTCTTCATGGTAATCTCCTGCTGTTATGTGGCAGAAATCTCCAGTTTAGACTGTCTCAGCATAGGGGAAGTGGACACGGGCTTTTGTATCAACTTTTTATTATTCGTAAATTCTTGCAGCATAAAAAATATCAGCAAAGATTTTCCAGTTTATATCACCGGGAAACTCTTTTCCTTGATTCTCATAGAAACCGTCCATGTCTTCAACCCATCCAGATACGGCCTTTAAAAAGCTTGGTAAGTCTTGATTTTCCCAATCATCAGAATGATCTTTAAAGTCAGCGATCATACTTATAATAAATTTAGAAAAATCCTCCTTTGTTAATACATTATCAAGCTCATTTACTAGTTTTGATTTCATTACAAACCGCCTCCACGGACTCTAATAGAAGCACCCTCATTCTTACTCGTAAATTTGAATGCTTCATTTGCTATTTCGTCTGCGGTTGCAGGC
>NZ_JAUORR010000054.1:0-7980 GCF_030547945.1 Photobacterium sp. 1_MG-2023
CCATGCCGAACTCAGACGTGAAACGCAGCAGCGCCGATGGTAGTGTGGGGTCTCCCCATGTGAGAGTAGGACATCGCCAGGCTCCTCTTTAAAAAGGCCACCCTTATTTGGGTGGCCTTTTTGCGTTTATAGCCTTCTGGAATATTAACTGGTCAGATCAATCCATTCCCATGAGCACATCTGTTTGACCCGATGAGTGCAATGCAAGAACTGGTTCCAAGCAGTACAAATCTTATCTATAATATCGTCATCATCGCTGAAACTTTGATTGGCTAAACAACGTTGCCTTAACCAACGCCATACCTGCTCTATTGGGTTAAGCTCAGGAGAATAGGGATGGCAGCTTGATGATGCTGACATTCTCAAATTGATGCGCGACGTCATCAGTATGCCATCCCGCACCATCCATGATCACAACGGCATGCCGCTCTTTTTCTGTTACTCTCGAGATTTGCTTGAGGTGTTCGATCATGATTTCTTTGTGGACCCAGGGGACGACAATCGCTTCACCAATCCCTCGACTTGGGCAAACGGAGCCAAGCCAAACAAGTAGGCATAATCGAACTGTTGCTGTTTCACCGCGCGTGGCCTTGTTCCTCGTTCAGCCCAAAGCCGTGTCGTTGTATTTTGCTGGCCAAATCGAGCTTCATCCCGGAATTAAACATCCACAAGTTCAAGGCAGATATAGTCTGGGATGTTATACCAATCGCAATAAATCATTGGTCATCCTAGTTTGTTAAAATGCTCGATCACTGCGTTAGATTTTTTGATTGTAGAATCAGGACTTATCTAAAAAATCTGCCTTGTTCTCAAACATTTTTCCTACGCTATTTCTGATCACTGACTTACTTTGATTGGTATTACGGATCGTTTCCAGTGGGAAGTTTATTAAAAGCTTCTTGCGTCGCTTGGCATTGCTTCGGGTGTTTTGAGCGGGATGTTCCCATCAGATTGAACAATTAGTAAATAGAATCAGTGTGATAGTGTTTATCAAACTGCTGGGCGATATATGCATGGATACTAGCACCTGTGAGTCTGCCGCCTTGCGGGTGATGAGCTTTATCTTTGCGATATTGGCGGAGTTGCTCTTTTTGCTCAGGGGTTAAGAACGCAGGTCTAACTGTTCTTGGCTTTTCCTGAAGTTCTGCGAGGCCTTCTTCGATAAAGGGTATGAATCCATTTGTTGACACTGGTTCTGCTGACTTGTGGTGGGAGTGGCCTTCTTTGAAGTGGGCAAGCGCGAGCAATCTCATTTTCATTTGAATGGATTTTTGCTGGCTTGCCAGCTTTTTGAAGTCGATATTATTGAGGCTATCCATAGCGATTTGAACATATGAAAGAGAAGCCTCGATGAGATCATATTCTTGTTTGGAGAGGGATGAGATTACAGATAGATCTTGGATTGAAAGCCTCAAGTGAAGTGCAAGAAAAAGCCAGTAGAAAGCTCTGACTGGCCACATCATGAGGAATAACTTTAGCCGTTAGTGCTGAGGATGGCTGTGAGTGATGTTGAGCGATTGAATTGCGGACAGATCCTCGGCGAGGAGAATACCTGCTTTGAGCATCTCCTGGCAGCTAGATGCGACCGTCTCCGGTGCGATGCCACGACATGCTGAAAGGTTCACAATCACCCGAAATGCCCCTGTCGCTTGCAGCTGTAGGGCAGTCGTTTTTACACAATAGTCCGTTGCAAGACCGCCGACCAACACCGTCGTAACGTTCTTTGCTTTCAGCCATTCGATCAAACCTGTACTGAGCTTTTCTTCCAGATCATGGTAGCAGGCGCCATAAGGGTGAAGATCAGGCTCGATCCCTTTCCAGATGACATGATCATAATCGGTCACATCAGGCAGGCCAGGGATCACGTCAAATCCCCGGCTTCCTGGAACGGCATGTTTCACCCAGGTCAGGTCTGCATTTGGGTAGGGCAGGGATTGCAGCATTTTATCATGGCTATCAACGACCCAGACAGCATTCGCTGGATGGGCGTCTTTTGTCAGAATACGCCAATCGGCCAGTTGCGCTTGTTGATTGAGTGCGTCGACAATGCTGTCACCATCCGGAACTGGCAGTTCATCCGGGCAAAGTGGCGTAAATGTTTGCTGCACATCAACATCAATTGCCGCGACAGACATGATCAACCTCCTACAGGATCTGATTCAGGATATGATCAGCTTTCAGTCGTCGGATACGTTTGATCAGACGTCTGACGGGTAGCGGGTAACTTTCGACCTTATCGATAAACTTATAACTACCCATTAACTGAGTATGTCGCAAGATAGCACTGAGTTCCTGCTGTTTTTGCTCGGCCAGCAGTTCATGCTTGTCATGCACCAGAATGGCGTTTTCCAGATCCAGTTTCCAGGCGCGTGGATTCAGGTTATTGCCTGTGATCAGCATATACTGGCGGTCTACCCAGATGCCTTTGAGATGGAAGCTGTTGTTGTCGTGTTTCCAGATATGGATGGCGAGTTGCCGCCGTGCGATTGCCGCTTCATTGTGCTTGGCAAAATTGCGTAAATTGACTTCATACAGATAAGGTAAGCCGGCAATGGTTTTGAACGGCTCACTGGGTGGGATGTAGAAATCATTGGCTGTTTTATCCCCGACAATCAGAGTGATTTTTACACCACGCCGTAAGGCGCGTTTCACTTCACGGCTGATACTGCGAGGAAAATTGAAATATGGTGTACAGATCGTCAGTTCCTGCTGAGCACTGGCAATCAGGGTACAAATATACTTGTTCAGATTGTTTTTACGACGCCCTAGTCCCACAATAGGGGTCAGACCTACCTGATGCGCTGCTACGGACTCCGCTTCGAACGTATAGCTTGCCAGTTGTAACTCTTGTCGCAAGTCTTTGATCGCATTGCGTAACGACTTGGTTTCCGGGCGGATTTGCTGGTTCAGACAATTGACTGCCGGGCTATCAACCAGCGTTTGCTGAACAAAAGCCGCCATGCTGTCCGCGAGTTTTGCATTTTTGATGACATGATATCTGTCGTAGCGGTAGCGCTGATGCTGGGCCAGATAAACGTCATTCAAACTGGCGCCGCTATAGATGACCGAATCGTCAATCACAAACCCTTTAAGGTGCAGGACGCCGAAAACTTCCCGGTTACGTACAGGCACACCAAGGACTTCAATTTTATGCTCGTATGATTGTGAAAACTCGCGGTAGAGCGCTGCGTTCCCTTCTGATTTTTGCGCACCAATCAGCCCTCGCTGGGCACGATGCCAGTCAACCAGGACTTTGATGTCCAGTTCGGGACGCTGTTGCTTGGCGTCATATAATGCTTTGAGAATGCCTCGGCCTGCGTCATCATCTTGCAGGTACAGTGCGACCAGATAAATCCGCTGAGTAGCGCTGGCAATAGCCTGATACAAGCGTTCTCGGAAAGCACTGGCTTCTAGCAGTGTTTCCAAATTTTCCGGCTGATGTGCAATACGCGGCAGCTGGTCAATGAGCTGCCTATTTGCAGTAGCTGAATCCATTATCGCCTCGTTCCGCGACTTATTTGTTAAATCTAAAAAATTAAGGGGACCAATTATACCAGATTTTAATGATGGTAAAGCGGTTCTGCTGGAGCAATTCCTGAGCTTGGGAGGCAGGTTGGTCAATTCGGACTGTATCGCATGGGAATGAGTGATTTTCCTGCACTGCGATAGCGTTGAATTCTTCCCGCGAGCGAGACTGGCAGTGCATCTTCCGAGATCACCTGAAAGCCAGCCTGAACATACAGGTTTTCAAGATGGTTGAATGCAAAGCAAAAGCAGTGCTTTGATATCAGCTGAGCCTGACAGGCTTTTAAGAGCGCCTGACCAATACCTTGTTGTCTGAATGCGGGGACAACCAACATCCCCGTCAGCAGTTGGTGATCTTCAAATTGCTGAAAACGAACGACAGAGACAATCTCTGTTGTCGATTCACCAATCCAAATGACTTCATCCTTTTTCGCCTTTCCTGCCGGGTAATGCGCTTTATACAGTCGATTGACCAAGGGAAAGCGCAGAGGTTCCAAAGGATGGAAGCTAAGTGTTGTTTTCGTTAAATCTGTCATGGAATTCACTGCGTCAACAGCAGGGATCAGTTAGAATGCGGCCTCCAGTATAAAGTGATGGTTTGAAATTGGTATGGAAGTTTTGCGTTCCCATTCACTGGCTCGGCTGCACACCTTTGGGATTGATGTCAGTGCTGAACGAGTGATTCCCGTTACCTCTGTTGACGAGATGAAAGCTCTTTTTTGTAATGATGACATCAGCTCTGAGCCAGTCATGGTGATCGGGCAGGGCAGCAATTTACTGTTCTGTGAACACTATCGGGGAACCATCATTCTGAACCGGATTTTGGGCATTGATGTTCGGGAAACAGATGTTGCTTACCACCTGCACATTGGAGCGGGTGAAAACTGGCATCAATTGGTGTGCTGGACCGTAGAGCAAGGCTACCCGGGTCTGGAGAATCTTGCGCTGATCCCAGGTTGCGTCGGTTCTGCTCCCATTCAGAATATTGGTGCTTATGGCGTAGAGCTACAGGATGTTTGTGCGTATGTTGATGTTCTGGAGCGCGCCAGCGGCACGCTGACACGGTTGACTGCGGAAGCTTGCCGTTTCGGCTACCGGGATTCTGTGTTCAAACATGAATTGAAAGAGACGCACATCATTGTGGCTGTTGGTCTTCGTTTGAGTAAAGACTGGCTCCCGAATATTTCCTATGGCCCGCTGGCCAACCTGAATGCACAAACCGTGACCCCCGCAGAGATTCTGGCGCAGGTCTGCAAAGTACGCCGGGAAAAATTGCCTGATCCAGCGGAGCTGGGGAATGCAGGGAGTTTTTTCAAAAACCCAGTGGTAAACCAGGACACCTATGAGCGGCTGATGGACGAATATCCGAATTTGCCCCATTATCCGGCGCCTGACGGTCGGTATAAACTGGCGGCGGGCTGGCTGATCGATCAGTGCCAGTTGAAGGGATACAAGGTTGGTGGTGCGGCAGTACATCAACAACAGGCGCTTGTCATTGTGAATACAGGTTCTGCAACCGCTGCAGATGTGTTAAAGCTCGCACGCCATATCGTTGATACAGTACAGGCGCGCTTCGGTGTGAGCCTGGAGCATGAGGTGCGGTTTATGGCTGCGACCGGCGAAACGACATTAGACAGAGAACTGCCATGAAAGAGCATGTCACAAAGCTGGCACTGATCCGTATTCTTGCTGATGGCCAATTTCACTCCGGTGAAGCGCTGGGTCAACAGATTGGGATTTCCCGCGCCGCAGTCAGCAAACACATGAAAGTGATCCAGGAGTGGGGGCTGGAAGTCCATCGTGTTCAAGGGAAAGGGTACCGTCTGGCTGCTGGGTTTGATTTGCTGGATGAGGCGCAGATTCTTGATCAGACCGATTGTTCATCACTCTCGGTGATCCCGGTGATCGACTCCACCAATCAATACATGCTGGATCGCATTGGTCAAATGCCGAAAGGAGCCGTTTGTCTGGCTGAATATCAGCAAGCCGGGCGTGGTCGGCGCGGTCGCCAATGGCTCTCACCGTTTGGCAGTAACTTATATTTGTCCATGTATTGGCGATTGGATGCCGGTGTCGCTGCGGCAATGGGACTGAGCCTGGTGGTTGGTCTGGCGATTGCCAAAACGCTTCGTCAGATCGGTGCAGCAGAGGTCAAAGTCAAATGGCCGAATGACCTCTATTTCCAGGATAAAAAGCTGGCGGGGATTTTGGTTGAGATGAGCGGCAAAGCTGGCGATGCCGCGCATCTGGTCATTGGGATGGGTTTGAACCTGACCATGGCAATGACAGACACCGAAGTTGTGGGACAGCCCTGGTCAAATCTGGCTGAAGCCTGTGACCCCATGCCAGAGCGCAATCAACTGGCAGCTGCACTCATTGCAGGCATGACAGAAACCTTGCAGCGTTATGAAGAAGTGGGGATGGCGGGGTTTGTCGACGACTGGGATCAGTTTGATAATTTTCTCAATCGGCCGGTGAAATTGCTGATGGGTGAAAAAGTCGTTCGTGGGATTGCTCGGGGCATTAATCCTCAGGGCGCTTTGCTTCTGGATACTGAGCAGGGGATTGTCCCCTATCTTGGGGGCGAGATTTCTCTGCGCAAAGATGATTAAGCACAAGGCCAGCGATTGCTGGCCTTGCTGATCTTCGGATTATTTCCGCAGGCGAACCGTCTGTACAGCGTGGTTCGAGCCTTTCTGCAGTATCAGGCTGGCCCGCTCCCGGGTCGGAAGAATATTTTCGATCAAATTCTTCCCGTTAATTTCCTGCCAGATATTCGTTGCGGTTTTCACCGCTTCGGTTTCTGTCAACTTGGTGTAATGATTAAAGTAGGATGATGGATCCTGAAACGCGCCTTCGCGGAATTTCAGAAAACGTTCGATGTACCAGGTTTGCAGCAAGTCTGGCTCTGCATCAACGTAAATTGAAAAATCGAGCAGATCCGAAATGAAAACCCGGTGGGGTTCATGCGGATAATCCATACCGCTTTGCAATACATTCAATCCTTCAATGATCAGAATGTCCGGTTGCTCAACCATTTTAATTTCGTCAGTAATGTCATAAATGAGATGCGAATAGACTGGTGCTTCAACTTTGGTTTTGCCGGATTTAATTTCGGTCAGAAACTCAACCAGACGGCGAATATCATATGACTGCGGAAACCCTTTTTTCTTCATCAGGTTTTTTTCCAGCAGCACATCATTCGGGTATAAGAAGCCGTCAGTGGTGATTAACTCGACTTTCGGATGTTCTGGCCAGCGTGTTAACAGCGTTTTGAGTAAACGTGCGGTGGTGCTTTTCCCGACAGCAACACTCCCGGCAATACCAATGATATAAGGCACATTGCTTGGCTTGGGCTGAGACAGAAATTCATCCAGAACACGATTACGTCCTTTGCGTGCACCCACGTATAAATTTAACAAGCGAGATAGCGGCAAATAAATATCGCGCACTTCATCCATCGATAAGTGCTCATTTATGCCGCGCAGGCGTTCGAGATCAGCTTCGTCCAACGTCATCGGGACGGACTTACGCAATTCAGCCCATGCCTGTCGGTCAAAGGAGAGGTAAGGGGTCAGGATCTCGTTCATTTTGTAACCAAAATCTCATTTACAGGGAATGGGACAATACAGGATCAATCCACGAAGTGAAAGTGCCCTGCTTTGAAGTTCCCGATAAATTATGTGCACGCAGGCCATTGTTTGATTAAGAATTGTTCATTGGGACCATTAAAAGTGATTTTTTTTAATTTTCCTATTGCAACCCCTAAAACCATCGCATAGAATGCGCAGCACTTAAGCCGACTTAGCTCAGTAGGTAGAGCAACTGACTTGTAATCAGTAGGTCACCAGTTCGATTCCGGTAGTCGGCACCAAAATTTGGAGGGATTCCCGAGTGGCCAAAGGGATCAGACTGTAAATCTGACGGCTCCGCCTTCGAAGGTTCGAATCCTTCTCCCTCCACCATATTCAAATGGTTGAATAGCTCTACGAGTTACGAGTTTGCGGGCATCGTATAATGGCTATTACCTCAGCCTTCCAAGCTGATGATGCGGGTTCGATTCCCGCTGCCCGCTCCACATTTCTCGTGTGCTGATATAGCTCAGTTGGTAGAGCGCACCCTTGGTAAGGGTGAGGTCGGCGGTTCAAATCCGCCTATCAGCACCACTCTCTCTCCGAAGCACTTCAATCCTTTTGATATATACTCTACAAAACCCATGATTGGTTGTGTGGTCGTTATACCACCTAAATACCGTGCCTAGAGGGACTACCCATGTCTAAAGAAAAATTTGAACGTACGAAACCGCACGTTAACGTTGGTACTATCGGCCACGTTGACCACGGTAAAACTACTCTGACTGCTGCTATCTGTACTGTACTGTCTAAAGTATACGGCGGTTCTGCGCGTGACTTCGCATCTATCGATAATGCGCCAGAAGAGCGTGAGCGTGGTATC
>NZ_JAUORR010000055.1:0-7394 GCF_030547945.1 Photobacterium sp. 1_MG-2023
GATGGTATCCGCTCAAATCAGGACGATCAACAAGCCACTGCGCTGGAGTCCGTACACCAGATTTGACTATAGCTCTAGATAAGACCAATAATGGTATTTGGTAATGACCAAACCTTCCCGATATAATCCACAGAAACATTCAATGGTCTATTCCTTTTTTATTACTCTCTTGAGAACTATCCGAGTGTATTTCATCATTAAACAACCTCGAAAACGCACCTGACACAGCACCGTTCTCAAACTTCCCACCGGTTAACGTAGATACAGTCCCGTCGAGGACTGTTGCTACCACACAAATCATCTGTAAACTTATAGATCAAGTAAGTTCATGAATAAATACCATAAGTACCACAAGAAATATTGTAAAATACATATACCTGATATTATTTACACACGACTTATATAATGAAACTTTATTTTCATTATCCAATATAAATATAGAATCTCCTGGCGTAAAAGCCTCTACCTGAACAATATAGTAAACCTCTAAGGCTCCTTTCTTCAGTCCAAGTTGATACTGAAACATATTAGCCAATATAACGCCTCTAAAAGCGAGTACCACAATAAAAATAAAACCCAAGATAATCAAGAAAGTTACCATGCTTTTACTCCTGAACCTCCCCAAACGCCGAAACCGCCAGGAAATCTCAATTTCAACTCAATATTCGTATTCAAATGACCATTAGGCTTCAAACGAGTAGCCAGTCATCAGGTGAACGATAGTATCTTTTATTTTCAGAATGTTCATCAGATCGACCTCATCGACCTGCTCATGACCGGTATAACCCCAATTGGTGATTAAAGCCTGCTGAACAAAAGAGGCGTCTGTTTCCCAGACGGAATCACGCCTCACCCCCAATTATCATTTTATCGGTCCGCTAAACTCTCTTTTGGAATTGTATCTACCCCCATTTAAAACCACGATTTATATGAGTAAATTTTTTCATTCCCGCTAGACACCAAAAAATATGGCATTAATTTTTTCACCACCAAAATATCATCATAGCCATTTATAATCACTGAACCACTATAAATGACACATCGTCCCCAAAAAAAAGTTTCCTTTTCTAATACCCTGCCACCCATAACGATTTTAATCAACTCATCTAAATAATTAGCGTCTGGAAGTGCTTGACCTTCATACTCTTCATAAAATATTTTTCTTCCAATATTAACCGTTAATAAATATGGTGGATTTTTATCAATTGTGACGCTTAGCCTGCACTTATCTCTATCTACTGGAAAATAATCAAAATTTATGTAAGCTGCAGCGTCTTCGGTTGAACATTTAACCAAACGTCTATCTAGAGTAGAGTTTAATGTATCGATAACATGAATAAGTTGATTAAACCGAACATCTAATATTTTCACCATCTAGTTACATCCTTCGCTGGAACTGTCCACCATGGGTTTTTACTACCGTGACTTCCTACTCGATATTCAAAATGGTAAGCACTTTTACCTTTCCCTCCGTAACGACTCGAACCTAAACGGCGATATCCTTTGTTCAAAATACCAGAATTTCCGTTACGTAAACACCTGTTTCCAAATAAAGGTCCTCTTGGTCCAACCAGATATTTACCTCCTTGAAAAACAGCTTTCACACCTCCAGCGCCAATCAAGTAGCATTCTGGGCAGACTGACTCAGCCGCACCGGTAGATAACGGATTTACCAATAAACCTGATCGATGATCAAATAAATATGACGTTAATCCATCCGCGCTTACCAATGCTTCACTATCATTGCCGTAAACCTGTAAATTTACCGAAACTAGCACGCCATCTTCAGTGTAATAATCACCGGAAACTGGTGAATATCCTCCAAGATCTAAATCAACTTCCTCTTGCTCGCGATGAATCGTATCATTCAACATCCTCGAAAATGCGCCACTAACTGCACCATTCTCAAATTTTCCGCCTGAGAGAGAAGAGACAGTTCCACCAACAACCGCACTGATCATGGCATTATACAGTTTCTGCCCTAACCGCTGACTGCCTGTTGCCCCAAGTGCTTCAAATCCACCAGCCAGCGTGAATGCTTGAGTCGAAAATGCAGAAATGAATCCATCACCAAACTGACCACCTTGCATAACTGAACTGAATCCACCAGCTACGCCGTGAGCAATTGCCTTTAAAGCCATTTCAGAACCCATCGGGTTCCAGGCATGCATCGCTCCAAAAGCAGCACCAGCAATACCTCCAAGTAATGCAGACTTAAAGGATCGGCCGGTAATCGCTCCACCAATCGCGATATTTCAAATGTTTGTCCTCACAACTCGGCGGATCATTGTCCGCCTTGGTTCAAAGAACATTCCCTATGCGTAGAAAAATGGATACCAGAACCATCTAGAACCCAGACCGGATACCCCTTTTCTTTAGTCGAACTTTCCAAGAGCTTATCTATCGCTTCCTTATCCAGGTTAATCTCAACTTTGTTTTCAACCTCAACAACTATCCGGTCGATACCAACATCTTTTGATCTTACGCCAAATCTTCCAATCTCCGAAGCCCCTACAGAAACTGTTCGACATGATGGCCATGTCTCTGAATATTTTGTCCTATCGCCATATATAATCGAGACTTTTATTTCAGTAGGAAACTCATTTCTGAGCGATGGCCCAGGGAAGCTATCGCAACCAAATAGCAAAGCACAGATCAATAGTAAGGACATCATTTTTTTTACCATGGCCACCAACCTCCGTTCCCCCTTCCATAATTTTGAGCTGCATTCTCAAAGGGATTTCCTGCCGGACCAGATATTCCCCCTCCAATAAAATATGTCGGTAAAAATAGCGGCCCTAGTGCCTGATATTGATACGTATGCGCTTTTTCGTGTAATCCAAATTGAACACTGTAATCCCCATACGAACCATACTTTGACGGCCCAGTACCTCTGCCATAAGAAATGGTATTTCCCAGTGTAATTGCCGTATTGGACAGGGTGAAAGGATTATCTATGAACTGAATAGCATTGTTGTCGACAGTGATACTTGGACTAGCATCGAACAATCCAAAGACGTAACCAACTTCTCCAACAATATGGCCTACCCCTCCATAAATTGCGCCGATAATAGTATTAGGAAGCGCCCATATTTTTCCTATCACATCAGCAACAACGCTCAATGAATTATTGCCTTGGCTTTGCACAGAATTAGTAGCATCGTTTTGCTCACGATGACTCTCATCATTAAACAACCTCGAAAACGCACCTGACACAGCACCGTTCTCAAACTTACCGCCACTTAATCTTGAACCTGTCCCACCTATGACTGCTGCGATTGCAACTCTTCCAAACATAGCCAAACCACTTTCTCCTGGTACTATTGCGCTAATGTCTGGAGCAAACGCCTGTGTCACCGCAGCTGACCAAAATCCATCACCAAATTTTCCTCCTCCCATGACAGAAGAAATACCACCTGCGACACCATGAGCTAGAGTTTTGGCAGCATAACCGATACTTGAGCTCACCTGACCGAATGAGTTTCCTATGCCAATAAACATTAAGGTCGTTACAAAAGCTGTCACAGCTCCCTGAACACCACCTTGGGCATATCCCAAAAACGTTGCCATTGCCAATCCTGCAGCAGGATTAGCTAACGTTGCTAATGCAACCAAGGCAATTTTCACAATCGTCACCGCATATTTATTTAAAAAACGCCCAATTTCTTTAAACAGCTTCTTAAAGAAATGGCCACTCGGGTCGTTGTACTTCATCGGGTTATTCAGCACATAACTATAGCGGTTGAACGACTGGCTATTGTTGGGTGCCTGAATGAAGGTGTCTGCGCTGACAAAGCGGCCCAGTGTTGCATCATACATCCGACCATTCATGTGAATCAGATCGACCTCATCGACCTGCTCATGACCGGTATAACCCCGATTGGTCATTAAAGCCTGCTGGACAAAAGAGGCGTCCGTTTCCCAGACGAAATCCCGCTCTTTGCCCCAGGCATCAAAGTTGCGCCGGTCGACCACATTACCCCATATGTCGGTGATCAGATCGGCACTGCCCAACGCATCGCTATGAAAGTAACGCAACTGCCTGTCGACAGATGCTTCCGTATCATTTTTTGTCGTTTTCTTATCGATATTCAGCGCGACCAGCTTACCGCCCGCATTGATAAACTGCTTGTGTTCAACATCACCGTTGCTGTAATCAACCCGTTCGTAAGCTTTACCCAGATACCAGGTTTTGTCCCCTTTGTGATTTGTTTTCAGATAACGCGCCCTGTCAGGCCCATAACTAAATGCTGCCCAGCTGTCACCGCGGGTAATTTTGGTCGGCTTATTAAAACTGCTCCACTCAAAGACCCGGCCATCGCCTTCCAGCATATTTCCGTTCAGATCATAAGTGTAAGTCCGGTCACCGGCTTGCGTGACCGCATGCACATGCTGTTTATCCTGATACGCATACTGGCCGACATCAGATTTATAACTGATGTTGCCATTGACGTCATAATCCACACGGTAGGTTTTGTTGAACAGCGGATTGTCACGGTTCAGACCCAGCGTATCGACGATCTTATTCGTTTTTAAACGATCGAGAACATCATAGGTATAGGATTCTGAAATTCCGGTAATAACATTTTCCCGCAACTGAACGTTATCCATCGCATCATAACGGTAGTGCAGCAATCGTTTCGCCGTTCTTCCCTGATGCGTAGAAATGTTCTGTAACTGCCCATTCCCTTCATTGTAATCGTACTGGTTAAGCAGCCCGTTACCGTAAGTCTCAGCCGTTATCCTGCCTTCGGCATCCAGGCTGTTCAGTTTCCAGTAATAAATCCGGTTCTTCTTGATTTGCTGTTCGGTCAGATCCGTTAATTGCTCATACTGGATCTGGTTCTGTTCACCGATGTCTTCATAGCGAGAAGCTACCAACAGCGTTTGCTTGGTGAGCGTCACGAGTTGGGCCGCCGCTGCTGCATAAGTGGTCGCCTGCATCCGCGTATGCGCTTCCACATATTCAAGGCGCTGAATTTCAGCGGCCAGCTGATTCAACCGCTGGAAGTACGTGCTCACCAGACTATCGTAAATCTGAGGCATGGACTTGCTGATCCCAAGCCGGGTCAGATCATACTGGCCATCATTGTTGTAATCCCCGAAGAAGGCGGTTTCACCGGTGGCCGTCAGACCTGAGACTTTATTTTGCCAGTCCGACAGACTCACCTTGCTTAATTGATCACCAACCAGTTTAAGATGGTAATTCGGTGGTGTGATCACCGGAATACTGACGTCATTGTGAATCAGAATAAAGTTATCCGGCACTTCCAGATACAGATCGCCTTGCGCATCACGATAGACCGTGAGCGTTTTATGGTTCACCTGACTATAAATATCAGCATCACCACCGCGAATGTTATTCACCTGATCCAAGAGCCACTCGTATTCTTCCCGTCGCTGGCTGTAAGTCACTGCCTGATGCTGAAGCTCTTTTGACTTACTGACGTAATCAGATGCTTTGGCCAGCGCTTCCGCCAGCAGTGGCTTAATCACCTGATTATATTCTGTCGGATTGAAATCCAGCCTGAACTGACTCGGTGCGCCATATACACCCGTCATCACACCACTCACATCATCATACTCATGTTCAAGCGTAAAGTTATTGGGCCGGATATCTTTCACCACACGACCAAATCTGTCATAGGCAAACTCACGCGCGAACGTATGATCCGCGGTGAAAATCTCTTCTTTCTGCAATTGACCAAGGGAGGTATAACTGAGTTTCTTCAGATAACCCGGTGTTTCTGAACGAATCAGTGCCCCCTGCCAGGTTTCCCCCCCATAGCTGTCGTAATACCATTTGCTCTCGGTCAGTTGGCTTTTCGGCTTCTGATTTTCAACGATGAGTTTTTCATCAATACGCTTCACCATCCGGTTCAGCGCATCGTACTGCATCACAACACTTTGCCCTTTCGCATCAGTCTGTTTCAGCAGATTACCAAACGAATCATATTCATATCGCCAGAAGCCTAAATCGGGATCCTGGGTTGTTTGCTTATTCCCCAGGTCATCGTAGGTATTCAGGATGGTTGCACCGCCTGCGCCCGTTGCTTTCACCAGCTTTCCGGTCGGGCTATATTCATTCACCACACTTGCAGACATCGGTTGTTCAATGCGAACAACCCAGCCCATGGCATTGCTGTAGGTTGTTTTCTTCCGCCCGAGCGCATCGGTTTCAGTGACTTTGAGCGGCGCATAAGCATAAGAAGCGTATACATCTCCTTTGCCTGCAGGCCCCGGCTCAGAAACAGACTGGAGGCGCCCCAGTGCATCATAGGTGGTATTCGAATATTGGGGAGTATCCCCCTGATAGTAAGGGCGGCTGACCCTGACAATCTGATTTTTTTCGTTATAGAAGGTATCTTTCAGAATCCAACGCTTGCCCCCAACGGACAATGTCGCCGTACGCCACTCACGTTTGAATTGATCAAAAAACTGCCTGACTTCACCGCTTCCTTCTGATTTGGTGATCACGCAGTAAACAATCTGATTGTTGGGTTTCAGCGCATGGCATTGCGAGTCATTGACTGGCAAATACTGAATGGAAGTATTGAGTTGCGATGCTGTTCCTTTTAGAACTTCTTTCTTCGTTTCCCGGCCAAAATCATCGTAATAGGATGCTGCGACCAGCCCATTACTATCTTTCACGATTGCCGTGTTTTCATATCGGTTGATTGTTTGCGTTGACGATTGCCCTATTGCATTTGTTGTCACAACCGTGACCAAATCACCACTGTAAGTTTTCTCAACCGTCGACCGTCTTTGTGCAATGCCGCCATTGCCTGCATCACCACTGACGAGAGTGGATTCAACAACCCCCTCATCATTCCGTGTATATGTGGTCGTTAAGGCCAGTAAGCTTCCCGCAGCGGAGACTTCTTTGGACAACAATCCCGTTGCAGGATCATATTCGAAAGATGCCGTTCTGGTTTCAGTCTGTCCGCTTGGGTCCCGATGGGTCACCGACGATGTAGTTAAGCGGCCCAAATACCATTTAGATGTGTCATTTTTATAGCTGCTTTGCGTTACTTTACTGAACGTTTCATCCGTTAAACTAACCGGGTTCTTTGCGGTTGTTGATACAGTGACTGTACCGACATTTCCAAATTCATCGATGTCTGCATTTTCAGTGATCACGGTTGAAACCAGTTGGCCACTCAGATCATAACTTTTCTCTGTCGTTTTATTCTGTTCGACCTGATATACCCGAGCCGTCGTCACCTTATTGACAGTTTTCGTTAAGAGTTGGTACGGATGACCATTCGATGCCGTCCCCTCCTTCGAAATTTCATAAATAACGCTAGACTTCCCCTGCAGGGCGTCCGCATGAATGGTTAAGGTTTAGCCATTGACGTAAACCCAGCCACAAGGACTTGCTCCAAAAAGGCGGG
>NZ_JAUORR010000056.1:0-7048 GCF_030547945.1 Photobacterium sp. 1_MG-2023
GCCTGAACCATGTTGTGATTTGATCTGTTCAATGAAGATTTTTGTGTGTTTGTAGCTCGGCGCTTTATGGATTCCCGTCTTCGCGGGAATGACGGTAATTGGTTGTTTTATTTGACTTAATCTAGATTTTGGTGCTGCTGGTTCCTCGAAGTACGGGGGTCTTTGCTGCTTGGTTTCGAGGCCGATGATGCCATTGGTTGATCAATGGCTACCCCTTGCCTGGCTGGTAGTTTTCATTCTCAAGCGCTTTGGTTGTGATCTCCTGATACAGGTTGATCAGGCTGGCGGCCAGGTTTTGCCATTCGGGGTGGCGCTCTACCAGAGGCATGATGCGCTGTGCATCATCCAGAACCTCTTTGAGAAACTGAATATCAAGCTCATTCAGAGTTTCGCCATCATCGACCCGTTGTTTCATTGCTAACGCTCTGGGTAATCGCTGGGATTCCATACGCTCAGCCAGTGCCTGTAAAATCCCTGCCTCTTTTTCTTTGCTGTCCATAGAAATCCTTGTGAATCGAAAGAACGATGACATGAGTGTAGTCACTATTTTCGGGGAAGTGCATGTCGGCACCTGAAGTATGCACAGCGTCCCTTGTTGGCGGTTCGCTTGTATCTGTTATGCTGCCTGTCAGTACTGAAATGAGGATAGACCATGAGTGAGCAAGTTCTATCGCTGGTCCTGGCACTCAATCCTGAGTTGCCGGACCGTGTAGCGCAAATTCAGGCGGCGGTGAAGGCGGCAGAAAGTCAGTTCCAGCCGTTGTTTTATGAACTGGCCTGGACAGATGATCGGCACATGAGCATTGTGCCGGATTCGATGGTGATCAAAAACGTTGCGATTGAGGATGCCAAGGTCACTGTGACCGTGGATTTTAACTGGTCGATTTTTGAGGCTTGCCTGATTGTTGACCATGTCTCACAGAACGAAGCGAAACTTCAGTTCGCACTGGTGGAAGATTCATTGGTGATGAATCAGGTATTTCCGCCGCGCTGGCGATACGATCACTGATTGAAAATCCAATGGGTTTGTTCGTTGTGATGACAGATCAACAGAGTTCAGAGTCATCAGCCTGTTGTGTTTATTTTCAGCGTTGCAGTTTTCCTTCAGTCGTGGGCAGTTTGAAGAATCAAGCTGCCTGTCGGGGCGTGCGGAGCCAGAAACCAGGGATGCGGGGTGACATCGATGCCGATGCGGCTTTCGTACTGTGCTTCGGCATCCAGTAACGGGGTGTAATCTGCCATCGCTGCTTCGCTGGTATAAACCAGCAGGTAACGCACCGGATCAAGGTAGTCAGACAGGGGAATGTGCAGTTCCAGGCGATCAGGCTGCCGGATGGTGAAATGCCGGTAGCGATAGTGGGTCAGGCTGTCGATGAGCAGAAAATCTTCAGAGTAAAGCTGGACCTGAGGCGGAAACACGGTTTGGCTGACGAGGCTGGTCAGGACAAGGTTTTGCTGGCTGAACTTGGGTTCCAGCCGGATCAGTTTTGAAAAGCTCCGGCCTGACGACAATTCAATAATCACATCTTCGTTCGTCAGCCGAAACAGAACCGGCAAGCTTTCGCAACAGGGTAATGCGGGCAGGTTTCTGACTTCGGTGAAGATTCTTGAAGTCGCCTGGAGTTGGGTTTTGTCCTGACGCGCCTGAGAGACGCTGACGTTTTTCACACCATTGACCGTTTCGGGCGAAAAACTGTCCGTCAGCGAGCAGCCGGAAAACATCAGGCTGAACAGAAGAAAGGTCGCAACACGCATAACAGCCTCGGGCCATGCTGGGTACATGTTTAACCATAGCAGTTTCGGTTGGCGTGTCATTGCCAGTGGCGTCAGGACGGGGGCTTGGGTTCGCTGGCTTGAAAGTCAGACTCTGAATATTTTGTTGCAGTTTTTACATTTGTAGAGGGCCCTGCAAGTCAGTTTTGTCCAAAAAGTTCTTTTTATCCGGTAGAGCATTGGGTTCTTGCAGCACATGGTGTTCTCGCTGAGTGACTCTGAAAATCAGCAGCTTAATGCGTGATCGAATCTTTTTTTGTGATCTCGATCGCTCAGGCGCAGAAGGTGACACTCGTCTGACGATAGAATGACATGAAATTGACTTAGCAGGGGCGGGTTGAACAAAAGTTGATCGGGGCGTCTGTGATTATGGGAGTGAAAACTCCCATTCATCTACACGTTGCTTGAAAATTTAAGCGGAAAAATACAGAAAATACAGCGTTATACTTTGGTGGTCTTGTTGCAGGTTTTGCACCAGTAAACGGCTTTACAAGTGATTCGCTGCCAGATACCGCGTTTGATTCTCATCAAGTTCGGCTGCTCACAACACATTTTTTATTCCTTATTTGAGTGTTTTTTGACAGTGCGCAATTGTAATGCAGTTTGTTGATTAATTGAAAGTGATATTACTCGCAAAATATTCTGGTAAGAGCTGTAATTCGACGTTTCTTTGACTCAATTTCTGGCGATTTTTGTGAAATGCGTCAGCTGTAAAGACAAAAAATTGACAGTTGAATATAAAAAAGGCCAGTCAATGACTGGCCTGATCGGAACATCCGTTTCTTGTGTACGAAAGGTTGGCTTACCCTATTGCCAGCCAGAGGCCCACACCCATCATTAAGCTTCCTGCAATTCGGTTGAGATAATTGAGGTTGTCACCACGGCCAAGGAAGAGTCGCAGACTTTTTCCGCCATTTGCATAAACCATCAGTGCGATGAATTCTGTCAGCAGGATAATACTCAGCAGCCCGAGCATTTGCGGGGCCATCGGCATCTCAGGATTGATGAAGGGCGGGAGGAGCGAAATCATAAATGCCCAGCCTTTTGGGTTTGCAATCGCCGTGATAAATCCTTGTGAGATCAACTGTCCGCGACGGGTTTCGGTCGGCGCATCCAGATTCATGGACATCTTGCCCTTGTTTCGCCACATGCTGATTCCTAACCAGAACAGATATGCACCCCCCAGCCATTTGAGCGCACTGAAGAGCTGCGGGTAATTCAGCATCACGGCTGCGACCCCCATGACTGCAGCAATCGCCACAATGGCGACGCCAACTAACTCGCCACACATCATCCAGAGTGTTCGCCGGACACCGATACTCATCCCGAGTGTCATGGCCAGTGTCATGCACATGCCCGGGGTGATTGAAACAAAGAAAAAAGTCGGGATAAAAGCGGTGAGCAGTGTGAGATCCAACATAACAATATCGACATTCTTGTGAATTAAACCGCAGCCAGTGTAATCAGAATGCTGTTGGCTTGGTAGTGTTTTGTGATCTGTATTGAGCTTCAATGGTCAGGCGGACTTCAGCAAGAAAGTGACTCAGCGCATCGATTTCACTACGCAGATCTTGCAGTTCAGTCTGAATCTCAGCCCATACGTTGAAGACGGTCTGAGATGAATTCCTTTCTGAATTAATCGATCAAGTTCAACAGCACCCTGAAATGACACCCTCTTGTGACTGACTTTCTTGTCATTTAATGTGATTAAATGGTAAAAACGATACAAAATTTATCACTTTGGCTTTATAAGTCCGAAATGTGCGCGTAAATTTAACATATTGTAAAACATCTTTCAGGGTCCGCGGGAATGACGGTATTTTGCTTTGGCGGTAGAAAAAGGAATCACAACCCCAAGGAAAAATTCATGGATGAATTTTTAGGGTGTCGGCGCAGGGAGCGCCTACAACCGGCCCGGACCATACATTTGTGCCAGCAAAGAGTATCTGGCGCGTAACAAAATAATGCTGAATTAGGCACTGAACTCAAGCGCGATACCCGCACAACTTTAGACATGCCCGATCCCGCCGATCCACGACTCTGACTGATCTCTCAAAAATTATTTATATTGATATTTATTGTCTCACTTTAATCTATATTCATTCTGTGGCTGCTTGGTGAAATAAGGATAATGGGATGACACAACGAATTGTAATGCCCGGATTGATGGAGATTGGCGCCGGAGCGCTGGACAAGGTTGCAGACATGATGGGATTGCTGGCCTGCAGCCAGCCCCTGATCGTAACGGATCAGGTGATGTCGGATCTGGGGTATGTCAAGCGGGTTCAGAATTCGCTGGCGGCTCAAGGCATGGCTTGCGGTGTGTTTCTGGATACGGAGCCGGAGCCGACCGAAGCCTCGATTTTACCGGCGGTGGATCAGGTTGTGACCGGCCAGTATGACTGTTTGATTGCCCTGGGTGGCGGCAGTGCCATCGACAGTGCCAAAGCGATCGGGCTGCTGGCACAGCATGGCGGCAAAATGCAGGACTACAAAGTCCCGCATGTGGTGACAGAAGCCATTCTGCCCGTGATTGCGATTCCGACAACGGCAGGGACTGGCTCTGAGGTGACACGAGTGACCATTATCACGGATCAGGAGACAGACGAAAAAATGCTGTGCATGGGACCGGGCCTGATTCCCCGGGCCGCAATCATCGACTATGAACTGACGCTTTCGGTTCCGGCCCGGATTGCGGCGGATACGGGCATTGATGCACTGACACACGCGATGGAAGCTTATGTCAGTGGTAAAGCCGGTGTATTTACCGATCAGCAGGCACTGGCAGCAATGCGTCTGATTGCGCCGAATCTGCGTCAGGCGGTGAATCAGCCCGGTAATCATGCGGCCAAAGAAAAACTGATGCTGGGTGCGACCATGGCTGGAATGGCGTTTTCAAATGCTTCGGTCGCGCTGGTGCATGGTATGAGCCGTCCGATTGGCGCCCACTTCCATGTCCCTCATGGTATGAGCAATGCCATGTTGCTGCCGGTGATCACTGAATTCTCAATCTTAGCCAGTCTGGAGCGTTATGCCGATTGTGCACGAGCTATGGGACTGGCAGACGACATCATCAGCGATCAGGAAGCGGTTGAGCGCCTGATGATTGAACTCAGACAACTGAATCAGGACTTGAAAGTGCCCAGTCTGTCCGCATTCGGGATCGACAAGGCACAGTATTTCAGCCTGCTGGACACCATGGCGGAACAAGCGCTGGCTTCCGGTTCCCCGAACAACAACCCGCGTGTTCCCAGCAAGGAACAGGTCATTGAACTGTATGAAAAAGTATGGAGTGAAGGATGATTGGAAATTACATCAACAGTGAGCTGACAGCAGTGAACTCCGGGCGCAGTCTGCCTGTGACGGATCCGGCAAACGGCACCGTGATTGAGGAAGTCGGTTTATCCAGTGTGCAGGAGACTGAACAGGCGATTGCAGCGGCTGAAGCTGCATGGCCGGCATGGGCGCAGATGACTCCCCTGAATCGCTCCCGGATCCTGTTTCGTTTCAAAGCATTGCTGGAACAAAACATGGACGAACTGGCGGCGCTGATCAGTCGTGAACACGGCAAAGTACACAGTGATGCACTCGGGGAACTGACGCGCGGGCTGGAAGTGGTGGAATTTGCCTGCGGGATCCCGCATCTGCAGAAAGGGGAGCACAGCCGCAATGTCGGTTCCGGGGTGGATTCTCATTCGATGATGATGCCACTCGGCGTGTGTGCCGGTATCACCCCGTTTAACTTTCCGGCGATGGTGCCGATGTGGATGTTCCCGATTGCACTGGCCACCGGCAATACCTTCATTCTGAAACCTTCAGAGAAAAATCCCTCTGCGGCACTGAAGCTGGCAGAACTGCTGACAGAAGCTGGACTACCCAAAGGGGTGTTCAATGTCGTTCAGGGCGATAAAACCTCGGTGGATGTGCTGCTTCGGGATCCGCGTGTCAAAGCCGTCAGCTTTGTCGGGTCGACGCCGATTGCTGAATATATCTATGCCGAGGGCTCGGCACATGGCAAGCGGGTTCAGGCCCTGGGTGGAGCGAAAAATCACTTGGTGGTGATGCCGGATGCGGATCTGGGTCAGGCGGTGAACGCCCTGATGGGCGCGGCTTTCGGGGCCGCCGGTGAGCGCTGTATGGCGGTTTCTGTCGCCGTGGCGATTGGCGATGAGGTCGGCGACCGGCTGGCCGAGAAACTGACCGCCCGCATTCGCGAGCTGAGAGTGGGGCCGGGTTACGGGCAGGCGGTTGAGAATGAAATGGGGCCGCTGATCACTGAGGAGCACATGAAAAAAGTGAGCGGTTACATTGATCAGGGTGAAGCTGAGGGGGCAACGCTGCTGGTGGATGGCAGAGATTACCAAGTGCCCGGCTATGAAAGTGGCTATTTTGTCGGCGGGACGCTGTTCGATCAGGTCACCCCGGAAATGACGATTTACCGGGAAGAAATTTTCGGCCCGGTTCTGTCCCTGTTGCGGGCGCAGTCGCTGGATGAAGCTTTGGCGCTGATCAATGCCCATGAGTTCGGGAATGGCACTGCAATCTTTACCGCTGATGGTGAAGCCGCCCGCCGTTTCAGCGATCAGGTTGAAGTCGGGATGGTTGGCGTCAATGTACCGATTCCGGTTCCCATGGCATTCCATTCATTTGGCGGCTGGAAGCGCTCTCTGTTCGGACCGTTGCACATGCACGGCAACGATGGGGTGCGTTTCTTTACCCGGATGAAAACGATCACCACCCGCTGGCCGAAACACCAGCAACAAGGGGCTGACTTCATTATGCCCACCATGAAATAACCCCGCATCTGAGCGGCTTCCCAATGCAGGAAGCCGCCTGCGCGGAAATGATGGTAATCGTTTGAATTATATGAAATTCGTCGTTCCTGCGCAGGCGGGAACCCAGTGACGTTGATGCGCTGGAGCCTCGTCTGGACGCTGTGAACGATTCTAGAGAAGGACTGAACTTTGCTGTGATTTTATCTGTTCCATGATGATTTTCGTGTGTTTTTAACCCGGCGCTCTATGGATTCCCGCCTTCGCGGGAATGACGGTATTTTGCATTGACGATAGAAAAATGAATCACAGCTCTAGGGAAAAATTCATGGATGAATTGTATGAAATTCGTCGTTCCCGCGCAGGCGGGAACCCAGTGACGTTGATGCGCTGAATTCTCGTCTGGACGCTGTGAACGATTCTAGAGAAGGACTGAACTTTGCTGTGATTTTATCTGTTCCATGATGATTTTCGTGTGTTTTTAACCCGGCGCTCTATGGATT
>NZ_JAUORR010000057.1:0-6348 GCF_030547945.1 Photobacterium sp. 1_MG-2023
GTACCGGCGTCATGGAACCAGCAAACGCCTTCTTCAACGACATTCGCCGCGCAATCGACACAGATAACGACGGCCAGCTTTCAGAGAATGAACTGATCGCATTTTATCAGTCCGCCACCAACAAACTGGAAAAAGTGATCGCCAAGCATCCGAGCGAGTGGCACTTTGAAGAACAAGTGGACAATGCCTGGTTTAATCAGGTGCTGGAAAAAGGCCGTGTTCTGCTGGAACAGCATGCCAGCAAGTATTTTCAGTCTGAAGCCATCTTCCAGGAATCTGCGTATCGCGAAAAAATCATGTCGCTGTACGATGATTTTATTGACCATGAAAAAGCACGTATTGAACAAACAGCGTGGATGCAACAGTTAGATACGGAGAAGTTGGAGATTCAGCCCCAAGTGTGGCATTTTTGGCCGCTGGGAATCTATATGGGGAGTATTTGTCCAATAAAGCCGACTTGTGATATTGAAAATTACTATGAAATAGATACAAATAAAGGAACCTTTACTTTATCTAATCGTCTTTTTGAATATATTTTAAATATTGAATCCTATGCATCTAAGCCCTATTTTGCCGGAGGTTTAAGTGGTATTACTATTGGTTATGGTTATGATTTGGGTTACCAGAATGAATCAACAGTAAGACGTGAGTTGAATGGATTATATAGCAATGATGATATTGATAGTTTGGTTGCTGTAATTGGTAAAACAAGTGTAGATGCTGTTAGATCGCTATCAAACGTTTCGAATATTGAAATAAGTAAAGATAATGCAAAGACATTAGCCGTAAGAATGAAACTAAGGTATTCAGATAGAGTCGTTAGGATATATCCTGAAGCAATAAATCTTCATCCAGACTGCCAAGGTGCTTTGCTCTCATTGGTTATTAATAGAGGTTCAAGTCTATCTGGAGAACGTCGTAGTGAAATGAAAAACATTCAAACACATTTAAAAAATAAAAGATATGATTTAATTGCTGGTGAGATTAGAAGCATGAAGCGGTTGTGGCGTGCAAATCAGAGTGGACTTTTAAAACGTAGAGAATATGAAGCAAAGGTTTTTGATGATTATTACAAATGCAAATGTTGGGTGAAAAATGAAAATTAAAATTATTTTATTATTAACTTTATTATTTCAACCGCAGGCGATGGCAAAAGTTCATGTCTGGTCTGAAGATATAAAAGAAACATCAATTGGTTTAGAGAAAGACTACATTAAAAGTGATAAAAGACTTAACCTCATCTACAATGAGGCTAAGAGTGTAATGAGCAAGGATAATTTTAGTAAGTTGCGTAACGTTCAAAAATCTTGGGTAAATTATAAAGAAGATGCATGTAATTATAGGAGGTTTTTTGGAGAAGATGTATATGAATATGAGTTAGACTATTCAGCTAAGTTATCAATAAATTTATGTAAACTAATAATTACAGAGTCGAGAATAGTTGAACTTGAATATTTATTGTCCAAAAACCTTGAAGTGGCGTACTATATTTTTTGGGCATCTGGTCGAAACATTGTAAATCCGAACAGTAGTGATTTTTGGAACGATTATTCAAGATTGAGTTGTGATTTCAGCTCTTCATATGTAGATGAAAATAGAGATGACTGCATAAGAAGGCATCTCTATTACTATTATGAGTTGAATTTGTAATCTGCTTAGTGAATTCAGAAATAAAATGTCAAGAGGCTAGTGTGTTTTTGCATCGATAGAGTTTTATTTTCGATGATAATGATACCATCAAGGTTGTGGTAATCACTGCACTAAAAATAAATATATTTTTAGTGCAGACTTTCAAAGTTAGTGTCCACTTCCCCTATGCTAAGACAGCATGAGTGGCAAATCATCTTTGATGATGATGATATTATCAATGTTATCAATGATAACATTACAAGATTTATGAATTTTGAACATTCATATAATGTATGCCGGACATCCCGTTAAAAATTGAGGCCGGGGAACACTTGGGCTATCTGGGTAAATATGAATTTCTGAAGAATGCGCAGGGCAATATTGATCAGGAATATCGTGTTCATCTTGAGGTCTTCTCTAACGATCGCCCGCCAGAATACTTCCTGAAAGCGCTTGCAGCCGGTCAGGAAGAACATGGTTTTCAGGTGATCGACGGCAGCGGCAGTAATGGCGTGATGGAACCGGAAAATGTGTTTTTCAATGACATTTACCGCGCGATTGACACCGACACCGACGGCCAGCTTTCAGAGAATGAACTGATCGCATTTTATCAGTCCGCCACGAACAAACTGGAAAAAGTGATCGCCAAGCACCCAAGTGAGTGGCACTTTGAAGAACAAGTGGACAATGCCTGGTTTAATCAGGTGCTGGAAAAAGGGCGTGATCTGCTGGAACAGCACGCCAGCAAGTATTTTCAATCTGAAGCCATCTTCCAGGAATCTGCGTATCGCGAAAAAATCATGTCGCTGTACGATGATTTTATTGACCATGAAAAAGCACGTATTGAACAAACAGCGTGGATGCAACAGTTAGATACGGAGAAGTTGGAGATTCAGCCCCAAGTGTGGCATTTTTGGCCACTATCGATTTCAAATATTTACGATGGTGAACGTCACTGGCATGAGCCGATCTTAAATCCAATGAGTACAAACTATAGTCAGTATGGTAATAAAAAAGAATACTGGGGACTATTTGGTGAAAATATTAGAAAAGGAAATAAATCGAGCGCTCACAGGGCATTGGACATTTTTGCAGAGGTTGGAACAGATGTTTATGCTTGTGTGGATGCTGAAATCCAACATACAAGACATTCAGATACAAATGGTAACTTGATTGTTTTAAAGGTTAGTGATGAAAAACTCGTTCAAAGAATCTGGGATGAACGGCTAAATTACAAAGTTCATTCTTTAAAAGATCGTACTGAAGACACGATAGGTTCTGCATTTGATCTGAAAAAAGGTTTAAAATTTGCTTATATGCATTTAAAGTCAATTGAAGCGAACCCTGAAACGGGTAAACCACTCCAAGCCGGAGATAAGGTGAAAATGGGACAAATAATAGCGAAATCTGGGGTGTCAGGAACAGGTGTAGTAGGAACACGGGCACCACATTTGCATTTTGAAGTCTCTACTAAGCATATGTATGGAGATTCGAGCACAAAAATCAATCCAGGATATTTTGTTAATTTTAAATATAAAGATCAACAAAATAATGAAGAAATTAAATTACAGTCAGATACTAGTCAAAAATTTCATGTTGGACATCATGGAGATGGCGCTTTTTCATGGACAGGGTTCGCAGGATGAAAATTAATAAAGTATTCACGTTATCTCTTATTATTTTATCAATAAACTGTAAAGCAAAAGAAGTAATTAATGATTATCAATACCAATTGGTTTGTAATGATTTACACCAAGGTAAAATGATTCATGGTGATTTTGATGCTTATCCGGAATATGAAATGGATGATGGTTATAGTGGAGTAGTTGATGTTTCCATAAAAGATGGCTCGATCTTAATTATTCAGGATGATAAATTTATTGTATCTAGAAAAATAGTGACCGAATACGTGGAGTTTGACAATTCTGGCGAAATACTTGTTAAAGTTCGTGATGGATATTATTACACATTTCTATTGAATAAAGATCCTGCTTTGGTTAACGTTGTTAATATTGAAAATAAGGGTGATGAAGATGCATTTTTTGAGTGCTATAATATTGATTATATGGAAAAATTTCATAAATTAGAAGATTATATTATCTATATAAAAAATAATATTAAAATCAATTGATTTAAAAGCATGAAAATATTCTGCATGAATTCATTAATCACATGTTATAAAAGGGCGTGATCTGCTGGAACAGCACGCCAGCAAGTATTTTCAGTCTGAAGCCATCTTCCAGGAATCTGCGTATCGCGAAAAAATCATGTCGCTGTACGATGATTTTATTGACCATGAAAAAGCACGTATTGAACAAACAGCGTGGATGCAACAGTTAGATACGGAGAAGTTGGAGATTCAGCCCCAAGTGTGGCATTTTTGGCCGCTATCGATTTCAAATATTTACGATGGTGAACGTCACTGGCATGAGCCGATCTTAAATCCAATGAGTACAAACTATTATCAAAGTGGAGGGAAATGTATTTATTGGGGATTATTTGGGGACGACATAAGAAAAGAAACCGTAGGTGCTCATCGTGGTCTTGATATTTTTGCTGAAGTTGGAACTAATGTTTATGCTTGTGTGGATGCTGAGATTCAGCATACCAGACACTCTAATAGTAACGGAAATCTAATTGTTTTAAGGGTAACGGATAAGAAACTCGTGCAGAGAATATGGAATGAACGTTTGGATTATAAAGTTCATGAATTGTCGGATCGAAGCGAAGGAACTATAGGAAAGGATGTTAATATTGACAAAGGACTACGTTTTGCTTATATGCATTTAAAATCGATTGAAAATAATCCGGAAACAGGAATTCCATTGAAATTTGGTGATAAAGTGACTAAAGGCCAGATTATAGCGAAATCAGGTGTTTCAGGAACTAAATCAGATGGTACATGTGCGCCACATTTACATTTTGAGGTTTCTACACGCCATCAATATTTTAATTCTCATACTAAAATTAATCCCGGATTTTTTGTAGATTTTAAATATTATGACGAACAATCTGATAGTGAAAGGAAATGGCAGCGAGAAGTAAGTAAGACTAGATATATTGGACATATTGGCGATAAAAAATTCCCTGAGAAAGGTGTTTGGATTGGGTAGTAGAATGAATAAAATTTTTTATATTGTATCATTGTTTTTTTCAATAAATGTCTCTGCGGAAGTTAATTCTGATTCATTTAATTATGAAGTAACTTGTGATGATTTACAGAGGGGGAGAATGATCTACGATAGTAAAATTGGGTCTTATCCAGAATACGAAATGGATGATGGATATAGTGGTGTTATTGATTTCAAGTTGATCAATGATGAAATAACAATTTTGCATCAAGGCTTTCTTATATCATTAATAGATATAAAATCCGATTCGGTTGAAGTAAATGGTGAACAAATTACTGTTTTTTCTTCATCATCTAAGTATTTCAATTTTGCGTTCATGAATAAGTTATCAAATATAGAATATGTAAACCTTGAAAATGAAGGGGATGAAGAGAAAATATTTACGTGCAAAAACTCCAATACAATTGATGAAACAGAAAAAATGATAAAATATATAAAGAAAATAAAGTCTAATCATATGAAAGTAGTGAAGTGAATTTTTTGATATTATGTAAGAGAGATAAAATCAGCAAGACTGTTTTAATAAGTTAAATGATAACTTTCAAAATTTCCAGCAGTAAAGATACCGCTGGAAATTTTTATAATTACAAGCTCTCTTAATTTAAAATATCACGCAAAAATCAATCCAGGATATTTTGTTAAATACAAATTGTTGATGAGAATTGGTTATTAATATGAAATTAAAAATGGACATCAGTAAATCAAGGCATGTTGGTCATTAGTCAACTTGAATGATATGACCAGATGTAATAAATGGCGAGCGAATTAGGTGAACAAAAAGAATAAAGTTATTTCCATTTATATTGTTAATAATCCGGAGGTTTTGCTAGAAACTAAAGTTGGTTTTCTCTCTGCACTAGAATTTTGGGAATTAAAAAATAAATAGTGTAGTTGATGGAACTATTGAATCAACGGATAGAGTTACAGATATAGTCAATAAACGTACACCAAATAGATCTGAACGAAGACAGCATTTTTTAGATGCCTATAAAGTATTAACAGGAAGATTGGATATAAGTGATGAATAAGTTTGTTATTATATTTTTCGCTATTTTTGCAAGTAAACCATCATTTGCAAATGAGAGCCAGAAATGTGTGGATTCAATCGTGAGATTGATGAAAAAAGATGCATTTCATTCAAATGATGGGGAGCATCACAAAGATGAGTTAAAAGCGTACTCCTGTGAAAAAAACAACAGATAGTGCCTATACAATAGCCTCATATTTACAGCTCAGTGAGAAAGATAAGAAATATGATTTATATCATTGGCGGGTTTTGTTAATTAAAGATGAGCAGCGTATTGAATCTTCGTATTCAGGATTCATAGAGGAAGAGACTGAGATTGCAGTCGGTGATGATCCAATTTTATTAGACACTCATGACTATTATCTTGATGATAACGTCAAAGCATTTGGCGTGATACTGAATGTTGGGTATGCAGCCCCCCAGGGCAGGATCGCACTTTGTTAATTGACTGAACTTTTACGAGTCTGCGCGATCTGATCATATTAGTTTAGTATTATATCGACCTGTCATGACCCTATTTGATCACTTAGCCCTCGTGGAAGAAAATCGTTCTCATATTAA
>NZ_JAUORR010000058.1:0-6208 GCF_030547945.1 Photobacterium sp. 1_MG-2023
TCTGCGATAGATTGGGGGACGCCCCGTCGGGCGAGATATCGGGCTGAGGCGACGGTCACCCAATCGGCCGATGCTAATGGTCTGGCGATGACCCGGGCATCCAGGATAGCCCGGTTGAGAAAACACCTCTTAGTCTGGCTGAGAAAAGACGAACAGATACCTGCATCACGATATGTTGGACGATGTGTCTATATTTCAAACACGAAGTCGGGTGGGTTCCTGAACCAGGATAGGATCCCCTGACCAACAATGAAGCCGAGTGATATATTCGCAGTAGAACCATAATGTGAAAAATCTGTTCCGGCAACAACTCGCACCGTTGAGAACAGTTCCGCTGCTAAATAACTGATCCTAATTCCGCTCCACTTTCAGTAACCCATAGCCTCCACCGGGAAAAGGTGATGCATGATCCATGAAGTAGCGCACCTGCTTTAAGAGTTTCCACATTGTTGTGCATTGATGATTGCGTGTAATGGTTTCATGTAAGGCATGCCATAACTTCTCTATTTTGTTCACCCACGGGGAATATACGGGCTGAAACAGTAGGATGAACTTCGGGTTTTCCTTCAACCAGCTTTGAGTCTTTCGACACTTGTGAATGATGTAATTATCGACGATGAGGGTGATTGTTTTCGCTCGTCGGTACTGTCGTTTTAGCTGTTCCATCATCGCAATAAACAGTTCAGAGTTCTTGCTGGACTGGGCAACGTATGAAACTTTGCCAGTTTTCGCATGCAGCGCGCCCGCCAGATAATGTTTAGCGTTTTGTCCTGGTGTGGCCACTTTCTTTTGTTGGCCTTTGTGTACTCAGTCTGCTCCTATTTTAGGATTCAAGTGAATGTCTACTTCGTCTTCGTAGAATACGGGATAGTTGATATCACATTGCTCTAAAGCCTGTTGAATCCTGACAAGTTTCGCTTCTTTATCTGGATCTTTGATATGTAACGTCGGTGCTGCTCTTCGCCATACAATACCGAGCTTAGGAAGCCAGCGGCGAATCGTTGATGCATGCACCTTGAGGCCGAATACTCGGTTGATTTCTATCGCTATCAACTCAGTGCTCCAGCGTGAGCGTTGGTAACCCAGATCTTGAGGGCTGAACTCCAACAGTGCTGTGATTACGGCTGAAATCTGAGCAAAAGGAAGTGTTGACGTTCTTCCTCTGGTTGAGCTTTTCAAACCCTCGATACCACATTCTGTGTACCATTGAACCCATCGATTGATGGACGATCGAGCAGCGGCAAGTATGTTGGAGACAGCTGTAACAGTCAGTCCATCGGCGAGTAACAATATGGCGTTTAAGCGTCTGCAGTGATCTTTGTCTTTGGTCTTGTGGATATTTTTGATAATCCGGCGTCGCTCTGCCCGGTCAGGTAATGTTAAAATCATAGGTCTCGGTATTGTTTTGTGGGTTTGTATGTTTGGCGACTGATCAGATCGCACAAACTCTACCGAGTTCCCTTCATTTTCTGCTTTCCAGTGATCTACATTTAGGAACAGTTATTTAGGCGCTATTGATAGCGGTCATCCGAAAGCAGGCCTACCGACTGTGCTTGTTCTCTTTCCTTCTTAGCCGATCCTTCTCTGGTGTGAGGTTACATATGATCTACATCAATATTTACGCAGGCAATAACCACAATTAATGTGACGATATTCAAAAAAATCATCAAGATAGATATATGCATCAGATTTAATGTGCATACTGTCTCGCATTGAATTGTGCGGAGATAAACCTTGGGAAGTTTAGCAAAAAGAGGCTTGATAGACTCTATACCTGTAATGATATCTTTCTTTTTTATGTTTTCTGCAATTGGGTCAACATACCAAAAGAATGGTATACCTATGTTGGAATCATTCCTTGGGACTGCATTTATATTTGCTGCCCCACTTCAAATTTCGGGAATGGAATTAATTCAAAATGGATTAATTTATTCGGGCATTTTATTGACTATAGTAATCAACTTTAGATTTATTCTTATGTCCTTTATCATTCTAGAAAAGTTTCCCGGCGTTGAAAGGTGGAAAATATACCCATCGATGATCATGTTTAGTGCTAGTACTTACGCTGTTACAACTTCATATGTTAACTCAATAGGAAGAAATGATGGTAAGGTTAACTTTCACTACTATTTGAGTGTGGGTATTCCATGCTATGTTGTGGCAGTTGTTTCTACTGTTTTCGGATACTTAGCTTCAGAGTACATTAATTACGAGTCATTAAAAGATACAATAAACTTGATTATACCAATAAACTTCTTTTTGATGGCGTTAAAGGATGAAAAAAATAAACTTGCTCTTGTATCCACTCTATCAGGAATTGTTCTTGCTCCAGTTCTTAATTCGCTAGGAAATAGTTTATTTGAAATTTCTTGCATCTTGGTTATGGGAGCGATCATCTACAAAGGTTATAAGGGAATATCTAAGGATGCTAAATTAGTACATTCTAAGGAGTGATGAAGTGGATGTGATTATAATCGCAGCAATAATTAGTTTGTTTTTAAAGTGTTTACCATTGTTAATCAATACAAATAGGCTGAATATATCTCAAGGGGTTATTACTGCGGTAGAATGTTCCATATGCATTATTATTGGAACAATAATTTTTAACACTTCATTTGGCAGGATATCTATAGTTGATATTAAAGAAGTCTTCAGTGTTAAAAGTACATTAATATTTTTCAGTTTGTTTTTATCATATTTTATATTTGTTAGTTCACGTTCAATACTGAAAGCACTCATAATATCATTGATTATTTTTCATATATCAAATGGGATTATTACATGAGAAAAGTGAAGTTTTTTGATACAACAATGAGAGACGGTGAGCAAGGAATAGGTTTTCTTTTAACGAATGAGGATAAAATTAAGTTAATCGAATGCTTAGAAAAACAAGATGTTGAAGTCATCGAAATAGGAATGGTAACTGATGAGACAAGCAATATTGTTTTTGATAGGATATCAGAGCTTGGTATTAAAAAACCTATATGTACTCTCTGTCGATTAAATGACAATGATATTGTCAATAATATTTCAGTAATGAAAAAAATAGAAAATCCAATTATTAATTTACTATGTGTTGGTTCTGAAATACATTTGACAAAAAAAATGAATTTAAGTTTAGAAGACTATCTAAAAAAATTAGAGTATTCTATAGGGTTAATAGATAAATCAGATTTTCATGGGAATATTTATGCAATATTGGAAGATGCAAGTCGCGGTAGTTTTGAATATTTAGAACAGAATGTAAGTTTGCTTATTGAAAAAGAAGTTAAAGATATTTGTTTTGCCGATACTGTCGGGTGTATGACACCAAGATCAGTTAGGAAACTAATGAAACACTTCGTGAGCCGGTATCCACAAGTGAACTTTTCAGTTCACTTCCATAATGATTTAGGGCTTGCTGTTGCAAACTCTATTGAAGCAATTTACAACGGCGCATCAATGATTCAAACGACTATTGGTGGTGTCGGTGAACGCTGTGGTAACACTTCATTGGAAGAAATAGTAGCAATACTTGAGTACTGCCAAGAATATCAATCTAATTTTATTACGGGTATTAATCTGAGGCAAGCTATCGGTCTCTCAAATTTCTATTATGACATGATAGGTAAAAAACCATATCCGAATAAACCGATTATTGGTGAGTATGCGTTTCGGACGTGTGCAGGCATACACCAAGCTGCGATTTTGAAAAATCCAGAAACATACGAATTTATTAATCCCAATGAGATAGGTTTAACAAGAAGCTTCCATGTTAACCGCCTATCAAGTAACAAAGTTAAGGCTTCTCATTCACTTGTAAACTAGGAATATTACAATGTTAACGAGCAATAAGATCGGATTTTCTACAAATATTTACGATAACCCAGCAGACATGGTAAATTTAGTGGATTTTATTACTGATGATTACAAAATAGTAGAAATAGAGTTTGAAAAAGACTTTCGTGTTCATCTAGATGAAAACCCATCATCCTGGAATGAAATAAAAGAAAAACTAAAAAGTATAAAATCAGATAAAGACATTTCTTTTTCATGTCATGCACCTTATTTAGGCGTTGAGACAGATATTGCAAATTCTGATGAAATTACGAGGCTGGTTGCTGTCGACTACTTATCAAAGTATATAGTAATGTCTAGTGAAGTTGGCGCGAAGTATTTAACAATCCACCCAGGATATGTTGAAGTCAATTCAAGCGGAGTTGATGGTTTTAGTTTTGAACAACTAGATAAATCCATTGGGAGTCTATCTAAGATTGCAAAGGAAAATGATATACTTCTATTGTTGGAGAATACAGGGAATGAACGAGAGAAATATATAGTGCTATCTGATGAGCAGCATGATTCTCTTTGTAAATACGATAATGTATTTTTAACCTTAGATATCGTTCATTATCATAGTTTTTATTATGAATGCTCACCTGAAGAATATTATTCAAAGTTGAAAAGTCTACTACCAAGCATAAAGAATGCTCATTTTAATGATGTTCTAAACGGCAAGCACATTCATTTACCGCTCAATAAGGGTAACTTCAATTTTAATGATGTCCTTAGTTATATGGTTGAAGAAGGATATAAAGGTAATTTCATTATCGAAGAATCAGGTGGTGGATATGAACCTGTGGATTTTTTCGAATCCGGGAAGCAGTATATGAATTTGTTAAATAATAGAAGCAACTAATCAGAAAGAACATTTGGACCAATATTATTAAATGTTGGTCCTTTTGAGAGGGAAATATGGAGCAATATAAAGTCTATGTCAGTTCAAAAAATCAGCAGTTCAAAACTGATAGCAAAAACACAATATTAGAATCATCATTGAAAAGCAACATCACTCTTAAATATGGATGTTTGAACGGAATATGTAGAGTGTGTAAGTTGAAGCTTGTAGAGGGTGATATATCATACCTACCAAATAAAAACGTTTGTTTAACGAAAGACGAGTTAAATGAAAACTATATTCTACCATGTTGCTCTATAGCTAAGTCAGATATAGTCATTGAATCATCATCCAAGTCTAGCAACAATAAAATTGGCACTATTGTTAAGTCAATTGAACATAGAAACTCCACTGTCATTATTAAGCTTAGTGTCTCAAAAAATTCCGATTTTGAATTTAATCCAGGTCAATATTTAGATGTTTTGTTTAATGGGGTTTCTAGATCATACTCTATTGCTAACAATCCCAAAGCTGACCAATATTTCGAGCTTCATGTTAAAAAACAACTTAATGGCCTTTTTTCTCAATACCATTTGGAATGTCTAAAAGTAAATGATGTCGTATGGATTGAGGCATCAAAGGGGGAGTTTAAAATTGCTCTTAATAAAAATAACAATGCTCTATTTGTTGCCACAGGAACAGGCTTTTCACCAATACAATCTATGCTTTTATCAGATGAAGTAAAAGATTATGAAAAGATATGGGTTCTATGGGGAGGGCGAACTGAATTAGACTTTTATTTTTCAGATAAAATTAGTGAAATAAAAAAAATTCGGCCTAATTGCACTTTTTTTCCTGTTTATTCAAGAGCGACTGAAATAGGTCGGCATAAGGTTAATATAGGTTACGTTCAAGATTTTTTAACTGATATTGTTCATTGTTTTGAAGATGTAGATGTTTATGCTTGTGGTTCAATTAATATGATTGAAAGCCTTTACAACGTGCTAACTGAACATTGTAATGATATCTCAAACCATTTTTACTCTGATGCCTTCTATAAAAGCGGGTGTTAATGTTGAAGGGGACGTGCGGACCCCGTCAACCTTTTCTACGCGCTAAGCAAGGACAGCAAAGTAGACTTTAGCAGCCTCGCTCTTAGGTCTACCCGGACGTGTTCAGTCTCATTTTTACCTAGTCAGTCATCTTTGATGAGGGGGGCACAGAAGATGAGCCATATTGACTGAGGTTTCTTCAGTGGACTGACGTATATTGGGCTTGAGCTTTTGCATCATGGTTTGACTGATGACATAAGCCGTGAAGGCAACCAGAATAAAAGATAGGATAAACAGCCGTATGCCAAGGGGGATCCTCATGCGGTGTCCTTGTCTGAAAAATTGATTTCCATTTCTCGATTCGAACCACACATTCCCCCATGCTGATGGCTTATCCCGGTGCACTGATTTATCAGATCGGCCCGAATGGCATTCACCCGATCAAATACGAAGACACGGAACATTACACCATCACCAAAGCTTTTTTGAATCATCCCCA
>NZ_JAUORR010000059.1:0-4566 GCF_030547945.1 Photobacterium sp. 1_MG-2023
GACCGAATGTAGAGCGGCAGTCCCAAACCTTGCATTACCTGACGCTGTTGTTGACAACCGGGGGAGTCCATGTAGCCACGGTAAGTCGTGAGCAACGCTCACCATGACACCTAACCCATTGTGCTGTAAACACTTAAGCCAATTTAAACCAACATTGTCAGGTGTTGCGAATCTGTCTTCAACACTTTGTTATCCGTTTTTTAGAAACACACGCTGAACCTTATTAACACCAAATCCAATAGCTTCGTAAAACTCTTGTGTGTCTTTTCTTAGTTCATTACAACGTACTCTAATATCCCCTTTATTTTTCTTTTGGGCATATTTTACGAGTGCTTTGCCGATACCTTTGCCACGTGCTTCAGGAGAAACAACTAGCCCACCAATTTCAAAGAAGCTCTCTGATGCAAGGCGCCGAGCATAGAAAAGGTGTAACCAGCCTAAAATTCGGCCATCTGATTCTGCGACATAAACCTGATCTTGAGCAGAATTCAGTAATTCTTGAAGCTTTGAAAGAGATTCGGAAGAAGATAACTCGGCATATCCAAGATATTTGGATACTTCATTAATGCCGAGAACATCCGATTCTGAAGCAGTTCTGATTATATGTTCCACTCTACGTTTTCCTTGTCGTTCATAACACCAAATTCAGGTGTGAAGCACATAATACCGATGGCACCGCCGAGCAGTATAATCACAAAAACCAACACAGAATAAAAATGGTACGCGTGCCGAATCGCTCTTTAATTGTCTGTTATGCGGTTTCCTAATACAGTAACTCATCAGCTTCAATACCAACATGATCGGGCGCTAAATATTGAGGAAATCTGACTGCTCGGATTGTATCGTGACCAAGTAACATAGCTTTGCACACTCTGTGCATCCCATCCATGACCCTACCTTTATGACACAGGAGGATTGGGTATGATAAATCAGCGTTCTGGATGAGTTTCGTGTGCTCTATAATGTTTCTACATGTTGGTTTTTCACCACCCAACTCGAACCAAAATTCTTCGTCTAACTCACTGATGTCAGTTAACGAAATTTCGATAACGGGTAAATCTTTAGCGAGTTCAATTAGCCGGAAAACATCCCACGATAGCAGTCCTTCATCAGAGCTTCGAAAATGATACTGTTGTCTCATAATTCTCCTTACTCCACCACGCCCAGTTCAGACGTGAGTGGCAACATCGATAAATCTAAGTCATTGTTCTGTAGATAACTAAATTGATTTCGACTCAAGTAACAAGCATTGCGAATCGCTTTTTAATTACTTGTTATGTGTGTTACTCAAACTTGGCGATATGATATTGATACTTTCTCTCACGCCACCACCAAATCAATAAACTAAAAGGAATCGCACCAATCGATCCCCAGAAACCACTCATGAATATATCGGTCGTTTGCGCCCAGCCCCAAACCGTTTCAGATATAAAAGCCGGTTCAATACTTTGCCCTACCATCACGCCTAAAATTGCTGGAAAAGAAGTGCGGACAACAAACCTAAGACTCCCCTGTTGTCGCTCTAGTTTCCACTTGGAAGGTTCGTTTTCCGAGTCTTTCATTATCTCCTCCATGAGATATTTGCTATAAAGATAAAACGCAAAGCACACGGGCGGAAAAGCGTATTAGCCTTTGACGTCTCAGCAGCCCAAGGCTGCGATTGATCCGCCTTTTTATATAACATGCTACCTTTTACCACCAATAAACATGCCTATAACAACTATTACTGCCCCTATTGCTAATGTATGAAACCTAAATTGTGTCCAATCAAATGAATGATCATCAGTGAAAGCGAGCTTCATGTAGACATCATCAGGCGATGATTGAAATACATAAATCGGCAATAAATCTGCCGAGAAGGCTGCAATAGCGTACAAAAGAATCAAACAGCCGATGATCATCAATGCTTTATTCACTTGAATCTGCCTCTTGCAATTAACGCTGCGTTGCTTAGTAAACACTGTGACCACTAAACCTAAATCATTGTGCCGTATAATCAAACAGAAAATGCTAAACATTGTGAATCCCTCTTCAACATTTTTCTATGTGTGAAGTGGCCAGCACACAAACTATCTAACTACCTTCACCAATGTTCAATTCATCGATTACATCTTCCCAAGCAGAACAGTCAACACCAAGAATACGACTAACTTTTCTATTTTTTTCAATTATTTAAGAGGGAGTCGATCGGATTCAGGACTATAACTGGACTTAGTGACAACGACTACTTCGCTATGTTCCATTTGTTAATTCCGTATGAGTGAATAACGCTTTGTTACAGCTTAAGCGTACACGTACTGCTCTAATCTTTTACCTCGATCATCAACTGTAATTGCTTTCACATAAACTTGGTGATTTTTTGCCATGTAGACTTGAAGATAAAACTCTTTAACGCATTCCAAGGTAACATTGTGATTAGCAGCATGCTTAGGCAACCATTCACGATAGTGACCGATTGATTTTCTGATTCTCGGAGTTAAACGAAAGAGTTCCTCTGTTTGGACGGGAATCCAAGAAATCTGAACTGACTTACCTCGATTTAAGCGAGCCAAAGTGTATAAATCTTCGATAATAAATGTGCCGTCAACATAATTGCACCCACCGACGAATGAATGGGTAAAGTTATGAGCCATCGATTTAATGAACTTATACTTCATCCTACCCCTTGAATGATAACCCCTTGTTTAGTCGTAAGGTACGCTATACAAAAGCTTCTACACGATTGCGTAATCAAAATTTCACTGCAAACCCAGTACGCCATGCTTGTCAAATCTGCTTCAACAATTTGTTATATGTCGTTATTCACATCGACTAGTTCACCAACATTGACTTCTGCGAATATAGGATTGCTTAACAACCAACGTTCTATCACCAAGCGCTCTTTCTCTGTTGGAGACTCATATCGATTATTGGATACCACAAAACAATCAAACTGTTCCTGACTAGATCCGCCACCAACAATTAAGTTTTGACTTTCTACAAGATCAATAAACTCATCGATAAATTGGTCATAATCAGTTTCACTATGTTCCGTCATTCGACAGGTAACTGCAAAACCATATACTGTAAACTCACCACTGAATAATTTCTTTCTTAATCTTCTACTACGATTTTTCGTCATTTATCCTCCTAGGCATAATACGCTGAAAAGACTGGTAGCAAAACCAAAGTAAAGCTGCAGTTTTGACATCCGTGTGATTTCCCCTGTTACAATGCAGGTTCATTGCCAAAAATTCCACAACTTTTTTCTTCTATCTTTCATTGGCTTCCCATTTCTTAGCCATTCTAAAGAATATACTCTGTGCGTAGCCGAAGTTGGTAAAAGTCTGTTTCATCTTGCTTCGGATTCTTACGCACGAACGCCCAACCATGACGCTTATAGAATCTGAAGGCTCTCGTGTTAGTTCGGCTCACGGAAAGTACAGCATGCAAACAACCCGCTTGACTCAAAGTGCTTACGACGTAATTCTGCACTGTTGGGGCAAGGCCTAAACCTCGAAAATTCGGTTTTAAGTAAATGAGATGCACATAGCCAGTTTCCGGCTCAAGTGAAAAACTGCGAAACTCTAGCTGCCCAGCAAACTAACCATCAACAAATATATGAATGTAGTACCATCCTGATGTCGCTAACCCTTCAATGACACGCTCACGATAACCACTGATGAAATCATCGAAACCACCATAATGCCCGAAGCTACGAAAGTACCCATCTCTCCTGGCAGCAACGCAAAGCTCAAAATCGTCATTAATGTTTATCTGCCTAAAAGCAATCTCCATGTGTACCTTTTCCATTAAGCACCTAACACTATGCTAAGTGGCTGTAAACACATATCTACAATCGAAATAGCCACCGTAAGCGCAAAAACTGATTTGAACTAAAACTGCCATGCGTTTGTAGCCGTATTAATCGCTTTGTTATGCCTGTTCTTTTTTCTCAACCGCCTTTGCGCTTGCAACGCCAACACCGGCACAGGCAACGGCAACACCTAGAATTTTGAACCATGTAGGTTTTTCGGACAAAAGCGCTGTAGCCAAAGCTCCCGTTGCTCCCAGAGCTACCCCCGTTTTTACTTGTTTTGAGGTAATACCAAGCCCGAGAACAAAATTAATAAACTGCTCACAATTTCTATCAGTAACTGAGTATTTCCAAACATCAACTTGAGCACGAGCATTTTGAATAGCAAGTTCAACAGGAACAGGTAAGTTTATATCTACAAGGTATGTTTTTGCACCTTGAGTAACTATACCAGCTTTTTCTTCTTTTACAGTACCCGTTCTTTCTGAAGCCGAAATTAGCATATAAAAGCCATCAGAACACTTTCGGTCTGAAACCAATGCCCAATGCTGGTATGGGAATGGGCCCATGCTAAAATTAGAAACTAGAACATCACCAGGTTTGATCGTTGAAAAATCCATTTTTACTTTTCCGTTAATATACACCTAGCTTAATATGAGGGTGTACATTTCTAATTCAAGAGCGATTAAGGCATAACGAATGACATGGACTCCCCCTCATCAGGCTCTGCCACACTAGGTAAGTCTGACTACGAAATTACCGGAGGCCAC
>NZ_JAUORR010000006.1:0-212530 GCF_030547945.1 Photobacterium sp. 1_MG-2023
TCCCAGTCTAAATTCCGGATATATTCGATACTGTTTCCCGTACCGTGATAGCGCACACCGCCCAGCAAGAAAGCCGCAGGTAAGAACTCATCTGGCGTGAACAGCACAGACAGAATATGACCTTGCGGATGGCAAATCGGTGCCAGACTGTGGATCAGCGGCACATAGTGATCGACGGTGTCTGCATCGCGCTGGATCCAATCCATGGCAGACACAAAACATTCGCCAAAGACTTTGTGCTGATGTTCAGTGGCGAAATACGCAGCGCTGAACTGACTTTCAAATCGCACCAATGCTTCAAAGTCCGGATCCGAGAAGGTTTCAGATAGCAGAACCCCCCAGTCATTTCGCACCCCGCTTCGCTCCTGCCAGTACGGAACGCGGTTTCCGGCCACAGCAGAAAAGTAAGCAAAGAGGTCCGGATAGGTATTTTCCGTGGTGTTCGCAGGCAGCGTTTCATAAGGCTGGTACGGGTCTTGGGACTCTTTGAAATTGAACAAGCACAGTTGCTCATCCAATCCGCTGACCGTGGCCTGACCGCTGCTGTCCAGCGTACCGCTTCCCAGCTCAGCCCCACCTTCGTCCGTCACCGTAAATGGCGCATTGGTCAGCGGCGCGCCCGTCGGATAACGGCAACTCACGGTCACATCGAAGGTTGATGCTTCATCCGGCGGAACTTCAACGCTGGCCTGCGACACACCGGCAAGGCACATGGTATTGGCTTTGTTCATCGTCATCATGTCAGACAGGCGCGTCACGCCTTCGCCCTCAAACTTCACGGTTGCAGAAGCCGTCACAAAGGCGGCTTCTCCCTGAATGGTGCCCGAGACAATGCCTTTTTTATCGCCGCCTTCATCGCCGGTACTGGTTGAAAACTTACTGGGCTTAATCGCAATACTGTTGCCGCCATCCATGGTGATCGTTTTGGTGCCATCGACCAGATCTGCCGACTTGGCCTGATTGGAATAAGGAATCGGCACCACAGGGGGTCCACACTGTGTCATACAAACATCCGGAATATCGGCATTTGCCACGCCTTCTGATCCCTGATGGACAATACTCAAGCCATCTGCACTTACCGTCACTGCCATGCCGCTACCTCATATCATTGATTTTCCGCGTATTTTATCAACAAGGGCCGGTTGCTTTCTCACTGGATTCACCTTCATTCAGTCGGTTTGCCCTGTCATTCTGACGGATTCCTGAAAAATGAGATCTCACTCCACGATTTGGCGACTTTCATCCAGAAAAAAATGCTGAAATGCAGGCGATTTATCAGGCAGTTATGCAACGATGCGCTATGCTCTGGTCAGATATTCGAGACAGGGACGGTAGTCTGATGCTGTTATGCCATTTCTCTTTTCTGATCATCGACGACAGTCATATTGCAATTTCCCTGATGCGTTCCATGCTGACAAATGCAGGCGTGCCGAACGCAAAGATTCAAACCACCAGCGACAGCCTGAAAGCGTTGCGGATGCTTCGCACCAACACTTACGACGTGGTGTTATGTGATTACAACATGCAGCACCATATTGACGGCGGCCTCATTTTTGATGAGATCAAACACAACCATCTGCTGCCACCGAGCAGTGTGTTTATTTGTGTGACAGGCGATAACAGCCAGCAAGTGGTCACTCACTTTCTGGAACTGGAACCTGATGACTATCTTATTAAACCCTTCCGGATGAATGATTTTATCTCCCGGATTGAGTATGTGCTGGCGCGCAAAATTGCCCTGAATACGTTGCTCACTGCCGTGGAAGAGAAACGTTATGAAACTGCCCTGGATTGCGGTGAAACACTGCTGAGTCAGTACCCGAAATACAAAGGTTATTTGTCCCGGATTCATGGGGATTGTCTGTTGCGACTGCAACGGCATCAGGAAGCAGAAACTTTTTACAAACAGGCCATGCAGGAAACCCAGCACATCTGGCCCATGGTTGGCTTTGGCAATGCGTTACAGGGTTCCGGCAAACTCAAGCAGGCGGAAGAGGTCTTTCAGGAAATACTGGCGCGTCATCCCAACCATCCGAAAGTCCGGCAATGCCTGGCCAATTGCCTGATCCGGAAAGAAGAATTACCGGAAGCGCTTCAGCAGTTTCTGCTGCTGCATAAAATCAACCCGGCCAATCCCATCCGGGAGCTCATTATTGCCAACCTGTACGCAGCACAGCAGCAGCACGAAAAAGCCGCGTCCTGCTATTTTCGTTACACAGAGAAGGTGAAAGATACCAGCCAGTACAGCCTGGGAATTGACGTCAATATGTCTGTATCCATGCTGCTGGCCAGTATTTATCTCAAAGCGCCCAAACAACAGATCAAGCTGGTTGATGACGCCCGTACCGCACTTATCCGGCTGAATCAGAAAACAACCAAAGATGATAAACAACTCGCCAGACATCCGAGTTTGCTGGTCGGGATGGCGATTCTGGCCTGCTTACGCGGAGAGATTCAGAACTGCTACAGCATTGCCAATCAGATTGAATCGGATCAGGAGGACATTTCAGATTTTTACACGGCACTCAATCTGGCCCGCATGTATGGTTTTTGCGGCATGCCGGATATGTATGAGTCCGCCATGGTGAAAGCCCGGCAAATCTGTGGGGAAGCTCAGGATGAAGGCCTGATGCTGAGCCAGACAGAACTGCTGAATGGTTTTCAGGATGAAATATATCAACGCCTGCGCCTTGGTGGCGCACTGGTGAAACAGGCGCAGCAGTATCGTCAGGAAAATTTAGCCAACAAAGCTCTGAAAAAAGCTTATCGCGCCTTTTTCATTGTGCCCTTTCACCATGAGTTATGTTTTCTGATCCTGGAGCTCACCGGACTGGCGACCCCCAGCTGGTTACAGCATGATGAAGTCATGGCCATCCTGAAATCCTGTTATTGGGTGTACTGCAATGACAAACGGCCCACCGAACAACAAAAAAGCCGGGCACTGGATTTTTATCGGTTAGCGTTGATTCGGGTGGATTGATCCCTTATCTTCACTATCATTCAACTTATATATTTTTCAATCGCTTACAGGAGTTCTTTAGTTAGCTCTCAACTGAAAAATCAAAGCCATCAATCTTTTTATGTGTGAAGGATAACCATGTCTCAAATTGATATTCGCCCGGCAACGATTGAAGATGCCCCACTCATACTTCGTTTCATTCAGGAATTGGCGACGTACGAGAAACAACCCCACGCGGTTAAAGCGACACTGAAGGATATTCAAACCAACCTGTTTGATGAACATGCCACTGCACACGCGATCATTTGTTCCGTTCATCAAGAACCCATCGGGTTTGCCGTTTATTTTTATAATTACTCAACCTGGCTGGGGAAAAATGGGTTATATCTCGAAGATGTTTATGTCACGCCTGAATACCGCCAAGTCGGTGCCGGAAAAGCTATTTTGAAACATCTTGCGCAATTAGCGCTCCAAAAAAATTGCGGACGTTTCGAATGGTGCGTTCTGGACTGGAACGAGCCGGCGATTCGTTTCTACGAGTCCATTGGTGCCAAACCGCAGAGTGAATGGATTATTTATCGCCTGACCGGAGACGATTTAGAGAGGTTCGCGAAATCCTGAACGGACACAGTGTGTCTTCCTCTGAATACCCTAAGGAGCGCAGATCTCTGTCGCAACGAAACAGACCTTCAACATCATCAAAGATGATTCCATGAATCTATTCATGGTTTTCATTGCACAACACAAAGGTGAATCGGTGCAAATCACCCCAGAAATAGACATCGACCAAGCAACCCATGCCGCCATTCAGCAACTCCGGAATGAAAGCTTTCCGAAGCATCAGGTGGCCCGATCTTATTACAAGCAATGCCCGCATTTGCGATTGCTGGCATACGACGGTGACACCCTGACGGGCCATCTCGGGTTGGATTATCGGCGTATCCGGGTGGGTGATTCCGTGCTGAAAGTGCTGGGGGTGATTGATTTTTGTGTTCGTGAGCAAGTCCGGGGCACTGGAATTGGCTCCGCCATGCTGACGTATTTAAACCAGTATGCCCAATCCAGAGCCGTGGACTTTATCATGCTGATCTCTGAGCATGAGACGTTTTACCGCAAACACGGTTTTCAAAACATCGCAGCCCAGCACCACTGGCTGATGATTCATGAACATCAGAACTTTGGCATCGGCCATCATTGGCTGAACGATCTCTGGGTCTGTTCCATTCAGGGCGCCCCCTGGCCAGACGGAGAGATCGACTGGCTGGGTTATCTCTACTGAGGCACCACGGCATTGGATGCTGCCGTGGTGCACCGTGTGACCGCCCCAGGATCAGGGATCGACATTCAGCGCGTTTTGATCAAAGAGCGCGGTGACAATCTCATTGGCCGTTGAGGCGATGTCCAGCCCGAGTGAGCTGAGATCCAGATTTTCCAGCACCACATTCTGTTGCTGGCCCGTGTCTGCATTCACCGTCAGATTGACACTCCCGCTACCATCAACGCTCGCATCCAGATGATCCAGCAACCGGGTCAGTTCATCACCACCTTCATCCGGCAATACATCCGACAGAGTCAGGACATCTTCGCCCAGCGTCAGATCGGTGATCACATCTGTATTTGCCGGGGTCGACAACGCGCCCGGATTCATTACAAAGATATCGTTGTCATCGCCGCCGGTCAGAATATCATTCCCCGGCCCGGCGATGAGCGTATCATTGCCAGCCAGCCCGTTCAGCGTGCTGCCGGACGGGTCGGCGGTCAATTCATCATCACCGTTAGTAGCAAAACTGATATCCAGCAGCAAGGTGCCATTACCAAACAGCGTTTCCAGTTTCTCGCCATCGGTCAGGCTTGCCGGGTCGGTGCCCAGCAAACTGGCCTGGCTGACCCCTTCCAGCACAATGCGCTGAACAACCGAACCGCCATCCAGAATATCCAGGACGGTATCCGCACCGTCATCCGTCAGTTGAATTTGAGCGGTCAGATCATCAAAGGAACTGCTGCCGGAAGTATCCACCGCTTCGGTCAGATCCAGGCCGTCGATGCCGGCTTCAAAATCTTTCACCGTGTCGGTGGCTTCATTGCCAGCCGTGCCTAAATCTGCCGCGATCCACCTGAACAGATCACGAACCCCATCACCGGTGCCGCCTTCCTCTCCCCCCCAGAGCAGGTCATCGCCTGCACCACCGACCAGAATATCCTGACCTAAACCACCAATCAGAATATCTTCGCCATCTCCCCCCAGCAGCGTGTCTCCGCCATCCGCACTGATGACCAGATTCGGTGCGCCGCTGTCACCCGCACCGATTTCCCCGCCGGTATTGGCCGGATCATCGACGCGGACTTCAATTGCGACCGGCGCTGATTCTGCCTGACTGCCGTCCACTTCTTCAGAAACCGCAACCACAGACAGATTGCTGGTCCCTTCCGGCAGATTGCTGACAAAGAGATCACTGAGCTGTGCCGGAGTGACTGTCCAACTGCCATCGCCATTGTCTGTCCCGACTACAGCCCCGGCGCTGTCGACTAACTGACCCGTGCCAAGATTGCGAATCTGCACCGTCAGGATTTCATTCGGATCGCCCGCCACCGCTTCAAGCCCCAGTAGCGGTATGACCGCACCGAGTGCCCCCCGCATCACTGCGGTCTGCGGGACAGACAGTGTCATTGTCGGGGGTGTCGCGACCGGCGTCACCGTCACATTCACTGTGGTTGTGGCAGTTTTCGGGCCATCCGTCCCGACGTTGCCCTGATCATTGACCGTCACTGTGACCGTATCTGCGCCATTGAAATCCGCATTTCCCTGATAATCCACACCCGCTGCCAGAATGGCATTGATCTCATCCAAGCTGCCTTCCAGCGTCACCGCGCCTGTCCCGTTATCAGTCACGATGACCGAAGAGCCACCGGGGACAGTCACGGTCAGCGTGCCCTGATCCGCGCTCAGGGTGGCGGTCATCACGCCGGTTGATCCGGCTTCGCCGAAATCAGCATCAGTGACGGATAACCCGCTGAGGGTCAGTACCGCCTCTTCCGCCACGGTCTGATCGGGCAAGGTTGGCAATTCAGGCGCATCATTGATGGCCTGCACTTGAATCGTGACGGTGTCACTGTCTTCCAGCGAGCCGCCAGCGCCCGTGTTGCCCTGATCATTGGACGTCATCGTCAGCGTGACATCGCCATTGAAATTCAGGTCCGGCGTAAAATTCAAACCACTGCCAAGCAGTGTGTTGATGTCTGTAACAGAGCCTTCCAGCACGAAGGTGTCTGTCCCGTCACCGGTGATCGTCAGCGCGCCCGTATTGCTGCCGGCCGGCACAGCAAGCACGCCGTCGCTGACGCTCAGTGTCACCGTCATCGTTCCCTCGGACGTTTCATCCACATCCACATCCGTGACCTGCAGTGCCGTAATCAGCAGTGTGTTGTCTTCATCCACCACCAGCGGATCCGACGGTACTTCATTCACCGGCGCATCATTGACCGGCTCGATGTCCACCGTGATTGTCGTGAACACAGCCTTATCGTCGGTGGCCACATCGGTTTGATCCACGGCGCGGATTTCAAGGCTCAGTTCGCCATTCCAGTTCTCTCGGTTCGCATCGCCCGGCACAAATACCAAACGGTCCAGATCAGCACGATCGACCGTGACCAGCCAGGTGCCGTCCCCGTTGTCCGTCACCGTTCCGCTGACACCGTCTGGCAGCGCAATACTGCTGGATTCCGGCACATTTGACACCAGAACCTGCAGCGTTTCCGGCGGATTTTCAGTCACATTTACCGCCCCGTTCGTCACACTGGGCGCGTCATCGAACGCTTCAATATTCAGGATCAGATCGATGTTCTGATCTTCCGTGCCGCTGGCCGTCGGCGTGACATCGGTATCAACCCGATCAGCCACCGGATCGACTTGTAGTGTGAAAGTCGCACTCTGCTCAGAGGGCGTCGACAAACTTTCCTCTTGCGTGAAGACCGTCACTCCAATCTCAGCGGTTCCACTGAAATCCATCGGCGGTGTGATTGTCACGCTGCTCAGATCGAAGTTCGTACTGCCCGGTGGCACAGCAATGGTCCATTCACCGCCGCCATTGTTGGCCGCGCCGCCGACCACAAACCCTTCCGGGACGTTGGTCAGTTTGACAGAGAGAATCTGCTCGGAACCGTCAATGTCGACAACTGAGCCCCCCAAGCCCGACAGGCTGATGGCTGTGTCTTCGTCGCCGATCAGCGGCACATCCGTGCCGACAAAATCGACCGCATCATTCACAGCGACCACCTCAAAAGTCACCGTATTACTGAAGGTTGCGGTATCCGTTTCTGTAGCCGGTCCGGTAGTCATGTCATAACTCGCGGTATCTGTCACTTCAACCGACAACGACAGCGACACAGTGCCGCTGAAATCCTGCGCGGGCTGGAAGACGATGCTGTCCAACTGGCTCAGATCCGTAATCGTCAGTGAGCTGACCGGGTTACCATTGCTGTCGAGCAGTGTCCCGGTTGCCGGATCGGTGACAGTCACCACAACCTGAGTGATGGTTTCCAGTCCTTCCGACTGCGTGGTACTGATATCCCCCACAGAACCCGACACATCCAGAATGATCTGCCCGTCTTCATAGGCCGTGCCGGTTTGGATGACTTCGGCTTCACCACTGTCCGACACAGGTTGGCGATCCGCATCCAGCCCCTGCGTCTCCACCACACTTAATGTAAAGTCCGGCTGATCCACCACGGGTGAAATACGGATGGGAATCTCATCAAGCTGCTGTTCGGTATCGCCGCTGACCGTATCTGTATTCACATACTGGACACTGATCGTAAAGTCCCCGGCGAAATCCTGCGGCAGATTCAGGCTCACGCCGCTTAAATCAATGGTGCCGTCTGGATTCACCGTCGTTTTAATCACATACTGATTGGTCACAAAGTTAAAATCAGTGCCGGAAATCGTCACTCCCGGTGGCAAGCTGCCTGCATCAATCACCAGCGATAATTCATCATCATTCTGATCACCAGCAGTGCTATTCAGGCTGACGATCTGATTCAGGAAGCTGCCCAGATCGACCTGCGTGTCTTCCGTCCCAGTGACTTCAATGGTTTCATCAATCTGAATCTCAGCAGCAACCTGATCCTCCGCACCCCGGGTGAAAGTCACCTGCACCGTATCGGTAAATTCCACCAGCGCGCTGACGTCGCCATCATCACTGAGATCCTGTACCTGGCCAGCCACTTCTATTGTGGCTGTCCCGTTAAACTCCGGAGGCGGGATCACGACGATCTGATCCAGGTTGCCATCTGGCACATACCAGCTCCCATCACCGTTGTTAATCGCACCTTCAACCACAAAACCGGTCAGCAGATTGCCGCCCGCATCGCGGAAGGTCAGGACGACATCGGTCACGACTTCATCACTGCTCGGATCCAAATCCAGGAAGTGAATCGAACCATCTGAGCCGCCGCTCCCAGTCAGATCCAGACGGTCGCCAACCACCAGCGTATCGGAAAAAATGGGATCGCCATTGGTGTCTGTTCCGGTTTGGATACCAATGACGCCATCCGGCTCGACCACAGCCGTGAGATTCAGCGTCACCGTACCAGCCACTTCTTTGGTTGCCACAGCCGGGGAATCCACATCATTCTCTTGCACCATCACCAGCGTATTGATTGTGACATCCAGATCCGAATCTTCCGGCGCAATCAGCTGAAGCTGTGCCCCGCCCTCCAGTAACGCAAATTCCGCCGCAGTCAGGGTGACAGAGCCGGAAGCATCCACCGTCAGGGGAGTGATGGTTCCGCCATTGTTGATTTGCAGGCTGTAGCCTGGATCCGTCGGCACATTCTGAAGCGTCAGCCCTGTGGCAAACTCCTTACTGTCGGTGAATGGCGGCTGCCAGTTGATAGTCACCGGCTGATCTTCCAGTCCCTGACTGGTCTGGGTGTAATCCCCGGCATCAATGACCGGCTCGATGTGAATCACAATCTGGCTTTCCTGTTCCAGTTGGTCCCCATCGTTTTCTGTCACCACCACTTTGGCGTTCAGCACAATATCTTCCGTACTGTTCAGCGGCGGTCTGACCGTCACCGTCCCGGCATTCAGCTTCACTTCATATTTTGGCGTCCCAGTAGCCGGATCAATCCCGGCATAAACAATCGACTGAGGATTTCCATCGGCATCAAAGAACTGTGTTCCTTCCGGGATATTGCTGATCACCAGCGAGAGGGTTTCCGAAGTATCCGTTGGTGCTAACGCCAGTTCCCCGGAAATCACACTGAAATCAAGGACCGCTTCTTCGTCTTCATTGATCGTGGTTTCAACCCCCGGCAATCCACCGTCCGGCAACAGGGTCCAACTGGTCCCGCCAATATCAAAGTCCGGTGCATCAGCCACCCCCGTCAGATCCACTTCGATGGTTTTTGCCGGAATCACCCGTTCATCGGTCACTGTGGTTGAGGTGCCATCCGCCAGCGTGACCTCAACCGTATCCCGGACCACACCTTCCACAGTGAAGGAAAAATCAACATTGCTTTCCGGAACCGGTTGCAGCGAGATATCACCAATGTCGTCATAAGCGAATTCATACACCCCGTTTGCATCCGGTGTCAGCGGCACCCCGTTTTGCAGTAACACGGCGCCATCCGGCAGGTCGGAAATCCGGACGAACAGGGTTTCGACACCAAAATCATCGGCGGTGTCATCCAGCTCGGCCAGGGTGATATGGTCACTGAGCGGAATGGGTTCATCTTCCAGAGACTCAACCCGCGTCACTTTGAGCTGGGCATCATCTGCAACCGGCAGAACGTTGATGACGACTTCCTGCACCACAGACTGCGCTGTGATTGCCGTAGGCAACGGATTCAGCGTTTCGCGGCTCTGGGCTACCAGTTCCAACCGGATATCACCACTGAAGTTATCGGCCGGATCCACCGCCACCGAGCCGACAGCACTCAGCGGCACCAGAAACGAGCCATCGGGCTGTGCAATCAGGCCATCGCCGACAATCTGTCCTTCCCCTTCCACAATGCGGACAAAATACATCAGTTCTTCCGAACCGTCGGTGTCCTGCAACACCGCATTGAAGGATGCAGCAATGCTGACATTGTCGCCGTCTTCTTCACCATCGCTGTAATGGACCTGCGCTGCCGGATCCCACAAGGGCACATCGGCGACGCCCTGAACATTGATAAACAGGGTGTCGGTCAGAACAGCAGGCGGCGTGCCTTCGGTGACATTGATTTGCGCCGACACCTCAAAATCAATCATGAAGGCCTGTTCCGCTGCGGTCGAGAAGTCCGGATCGGGCACAAAGGTGACGCCTTCGAGTTCAAAGACCCCATCGCCATCCGGATCGACAAACGCACCGGACGGAATCTGGACCTGACCGCCAACCGGCGTCAGAAGCGTCCCGTTGAAATAAAACGCGCCGTGCGGCTCTGCGGGCAGCGTAATCAGCACATCACCAATGGTCTCGCCCCGGTCCTGATCGCCCAGATCAAGGAACATGCTGACCGGAATCCCCTGCGTCGGGTCGTCCAGCGTTTCATCCGGATCCGGGAAGCGTCCCTGTTCTTCAAAGCCCAGCGACAGAGCAATGGTGAAGCTGGGGGCTTCGTCCGAAATCGTCAGGGTAATCGCACTGGTATCAATATCGTTATCGCCGTCAGTGACCTCAAATGTCAGATTCGCGACCAGATTGCTGTCGGTATGATCGATATCCGGCTCAGACACAAAAAAGCTGTCACCTTCCGGATGCACGAACAACTGACCCAGTAACTGGCCATTCTGGAATATATCAATGGGCACAAATCCATTGGCATCCGGCGTGCCGTCAGCCAGTTCATTGCGGTTGCCATCCGGATCCGTGATGGCGGTGACCGTCGCGTCATCCGCCCCTTCCTGCGCGACCGACAGCAAATCGATGGTGTTGGTGGTTTCCCCTTCCTCAATCGTATTGAAGGTCACATCGGTTGTCACAGGCACATCATCGTTGACGGTCACCGACAGCACCGCCGTGGCGCTGGGATCATTATCCTGATCGACCGCAGTGACACTGAAATCAAGCTGCAGGCTGGTATCATCTGCGGGCTGCTGATGATCCAGTGCCCCCGTCAGGGTAAAGGTGTAACTGCCGTTCGCATCATTGATTGCCAGCACAAAGACGGTCACGCCGCTTGCCTGTCCCAGATAGCGGTCGGTTGCTGCATCATAAATCAGGGTGACCGGCACTCCGCCAGCACTCAGATCAGGATGGGCGGCGTTAAATGCATCCACATCCACCACAAAATCGACCACAGCATCCGAGCCGGAATCCACACTGATCTGACCGGTCGCAGATTCCCCGTCTCCCGCCGGGTTGGTGCCGGGATGAACCCCATTGCCCCCATCCAGATCGGATTCAGACACCGTGGCGGCATCGACAGAAAGAATCACCGGATCGTCGCCGTCAGTGATGGTGACAGACACCGGAATCGTGTTGTCGAGGAAATCGCCGTCCGTATCCTCAGCCTGAAGTGGCAGCTGAAAACTGATCGTATCGTTTTCTGAAATCACCACGCCGCTGGTGTCTGTCCCGGCATGATCCAGTGGCGCAAACTGCTCAATATCAACCGACACATCAAGACCCAGACCATCGGCACTCTGGCTGGCGGTCAGGGTTGCTGTCAGGACAGTCACCCCGGCAGCCGTGAGTGTCAGTGTTTTCGTTGCATCATTCCAGACCGCAGTCACCGGTTCACCGTCTGCCGTCACTTCGGCTTCCAGCTCGCTGATCAGCGAAGCCAGCGCTGTCGCATCCAGCGTGACGGTATCCGGGTCCAACCGGTCCACACCGGGCTGAATGCTGAGTTGCGCCTGTCCCGATGCCGGATAACCATTGGCCGGATCTGCGGGCGTCAGATCCGGCTCGGTGAAACTGATGCTGTCGGTGCCGGTAAATGACCCCTCGGCATTCACGCCGTCTGCAATGGTGATATTGAGCGTGCCCGGCGCGCTGAGATCGCCGTCTCTGTCCTGAGCCAGCACCGTGAGCGCCAGATTGTTATTGTCCGGTGCATCAAACTGATCCAGTGGCTGAAGCTGATTCACCACATAGTTACCGTCCAGATCGATGGTGATGGTCAGCACGGTGATAGACGGATCGTCGGTGCGGGTCAGCGTGATGGTGTCGCCGTTCACGGAATAGTCGGTTGCAAAACCGTGGCTGGTCAAATTGTCCAGCGCGGCCTGGGTGCCATCAAAGACAACACTGACAATGTCATCACTGCCAGTATCCACCGCAATGGTGCCATTGCCGGTTGCAATGCCATCCTCGCCTTCATTGAGGCTTGCCCCTGAATCAGCGCCAAAGGCCGGATTATCCCCATCGGTGATCACCACCTGAGTCACATCCGGATTCAGCAGCATATCCCCGTCGGTATCGGCAAGCTGAAGCGGCACATCAATCCGGATGTCGCTGCCATTGACCAGCACAATTTCACCATCAAAATCAACATGCTCCAGCGGACGGAACTGCTCAACCGTGGCCGAAATATCCACATCGCTGCCGTTCTGCGTGGCAGTAAAGGTGAGGGTCAGCACCGGATCGCCAGAACCTGTCGCGACCAGCGTTATCGTGACCACGCCGTCGGCAGACTCATCCACCACGGCCGTCAGGGGTTCGCCGTTGGAGGTCAGTACCGCCAGTTCTGATTCAAGCGAAGCCGCCGCGCCATCGGCAAGCATCAGTGTTCCTGCAACCAGATCATCCGTCACAGCACCGATGGCAAAGCTGGTGCTGTTATCCACCGGATAAGCGTCCGCCGCAACCGTGGTTTCCAGATCACCTTCGGTCACGCCCAGCGTCCGGTTTGCGCCGTCCGCATCCGGGCCATCGGTGATATTGATGATCAGATTGCCCGGATTGCTGACATCCCCATCCTGATCCACTGCCGTGACCGGCAGCACCAGTTCGGTGACATCGCCGGCATTCAGCTGATCCAGCGGCTGATGCTGAACCACGGTGTAGCTGCCATCAGGGTTGATTGTGAGGGTCAGCACGGGCGACGCATCGTCATCCGTCACCAGCGCAATCACATTTCCGGTCACGGTATAACTGGTATTCACACCATTTGACGTTAAATCATCCAGCGATGGCTGGCTGTCTTCGAACACAAAAGCCGCGATGGCATCACTGCCCACATCCAGTGCAATACTGCCGTTGACAGTTTGTTCAGTCAGCGTTTCGGTGAAGTTTGTACCCGAATCCGTGCCCAGTACTGGCAAGACGCCATCATTGATGGTGACCTGCACATTCACGGGTTGCTGGAGCGGATCGCCGTCCGTGTCCGATAACTGCACCGGTACATTGACCACCAGCGCACTGCCGCTCACCAGCACAAATCCGGTGCTGTTTCCGCTCGGTTGATGGTCTAAAGGTCGGTGTTGCGTCGTGGTCAGGTTCAGGGTCACATCCTGACCGTTCGCGGCCTGACTGGCGGTGATACTGATGGTGAGTACGGGAGTCCCATCGGCCAGCGCCCCAATCAGATTCCCGGTCAGCGGGTCATAGCTGAAGGAAAGCGGTTCACCGCCGGAAGTCAGCTCCGTGTCCAGTTCGGCGATCAGGGCAGCCAGTTGCGCCGGGTCGATCTGAACACTGTCTTCATCCAGCGCATCCGAGCCCGCCGTCACCGTTCCGGTCACGGATACCGTTTCCGGATACGCACTGGGGTCAAGATCCGGCTCTGTCAATGACAACGCTACCGTGCCGCCACCCGCAGCATCATCCCCGTCGGTCACGGTCACCGTGAGGATGCCTGTGTTGGTATCGCCATCTTCATCGGTAATGATCAGACTAAACGGCAGGTCGATTGAATCCCCGGCGACCTGATCCAACGGCCCGGTCAGCAGTACATCGTAGTTGCCGTCTTCTGCAATGGTGACCGTCAGAACCGGATTGCCACTGGCATCACTCACCGTAATTTCATTGCCACTGACCGCAAAACTGACCGGCTGGCCATTGCTGGTCATCATCAGTAAGCCGGGCTGATCCGGCGCAAAATTCAGCGATGCAATCGCATCGCTGCCAATGTCCACACCAATGCTGCCGGTTTGATTCAGCACGCCGTTGTCGGTCGTTTCGTTCAGCGTGACACCGCTGTCTGCCAGAAACTGCGGGATGTCTCCGTCAATGATGGTCACGGTTGCATCAACGGGTGCGATCAGGCTGTCGCCATCCACATCTGCCGCCTGCACCGGGAAGTTCACCACCAGACTGTCACCATCGACAGCCACAAAGCCGTCGCTGTTTCCGGCTGGGTTGTGATTGAGCGGGAGGTTCTGCGTCAGGGCCAGATTCAGGGAGACATCATTGCTGCCCGGCACCTGAGTTGCGGTCAGCACAACACTGACTGCCACAGTGCCGTCCGCCAATGCCCCGGCCAGCACGCCGGTTGCCGGGTCATAACTGAAGCTGAGCGGCTCCGTCCCGGATGCGATTTCCGCATTGAGTTCATCGATCAGCGCCTGCACCTGCGCCGGATCAATCTGAACCGACGCAGGCACCAGGCGATCTGAGCCCGCAGTGATGACCACATCAGCACTGGTGGTCGCCGGATAAGCATTCGGCGCAAGATCCGGCTCTGTGACCATGACAGCAATACTCTGACCGCCAGCGGGATCTCCCCCATCCGTGATACTCAGCGTGATCACACCGGGCGCCGTATCGCCGTCATCGTCGGTGAGCAGCACATTGAGCGGAATCACCAGCGGATCGGTATCCGTCTGGTCAAACGTCCCCGTCAGGGTGACATCATACGCGCCGCTCTCATCAATATTCACCGTCAGGATGACAGTCCCGGCACTGTCGAGGATTTCAAGCGTATCCTCATCCGCCAGATTCAAACTGACCGGGGCACCGTTACTTTCAATGTCTGCAAGACCAGGCTGATCGGTGGCAAAGTTCAGTGAGGCGATGGCATCACTGCCGGTCTCCACACCAATCGTGCCATTTTGTGTCACGCCTAAATCATCCGTTTCATTCAGGCTGACACCGGAATCATCCAGGAACGCAGGCGCGACCCCATCATTCAGTGTGACTGTCCCCGTAATGGGCGTGTCCAGCGGATCACCATCCGCATCACTGGCCTGAATTGGCAGGGTGACGGCAATGGTGTCGCCGTTGACCGACACCAGCCCCGTCGCATTGCCGCTGGCCGTGTGATCAAGCGGGGCGTTTTGGGTTACCGTCAGCGTCAGGCTGATATCCTTACTGCCTGCCACCTGCACCGCAGACGGCAAGACACTGAGCACCACAGTACCGTCTGCCAACCTGCCTTCCAGCGCGCCCGTCACCGGGTCGACGGCAAACGTCAGGGGATCACCGCCTGAGGTCAGCTCTGCATTCAGTTCAGCGATCAGCGCGGCCAGTTGATCCGGGGCGATCTGAACCGATTCCGGTACCAGCCGGTCTTCCCCGGCCGCAACCGTCACCGTGGCATTCGTGGTTGCCGGATAAAGATTCGGATCCAGATCCGGCTCGGTCACCGTGACACCAATCACTTCCCCGCCCGGCGGGTTCGCACCGTCTGTGACGGTCACGATGATCACGCCGGTATCCTGATCGCCATCGTTATCGGTCAGCACCAGATTCATCGGGATCTCCAGCGAATCGCTGCTTTGATGATCCAGCGTCCCGGTCAGCACCACGTCGTATTGGCCATCCGGTGTGATCGTCACGGTCAGAATGACATTCCCGTTACTGTCTTCCAGGGTGATTTGGTTCCCGTTTGGCACCAGCGACACCGGGTTGCCGTCACTGGTCAGCGGCACATCCGGCTGAGTGTCGTCAAACAGCAGCGAAGCAATGCCATCGCTGCCGATATCCACCCCAATCGCGCCATTCAGTGTCTGTCCGTTGTCTGTGGTTTCATTGGCGGTGACGCCGGAATCCGTCTGGAGATCGGGGAGATCACCATCGTTGATGGTCATCGTGACTTCCGCGGGCGTGGTCAGCGGATCGCCATCCGTATCCTGCGCATTCAAGGGCAGCGTCAGGACAATCGCCTCGCCATTGGTGGTCACATAAGGCGAGGTCTGGCTGCTGTCGACATGGTCCAGCGGCACATGCTGGGTCAGCGTCACGTTCACCGCCAGATCTTTATCGCCGGACTGAGCCGCCGTCATACTGATTTCCAGCGCCAGCGTATTATCCGGCAGGCGGCCTTCAATGACACCGGTCGCCGGATTCACTGTGAAGGTGATGGCTTGCTGATCGGACGTTAACAGGGCGCCGAGATCAGCCAGCACATCAGCCAACTGATCCGGGTCAATGGCCAGTGAGTCCGGCACCAGACGATCCGATCCCGCAGCCAGCACAAATGAGGTCGTGCCACTTTCAGGATAGTTGTCCGGGTCTGAATCCGGCTCAGTCAACGTGATTGCGGCCGTTTCGCCACCCGCAGCATCATTGCCATCCTGAATGGTGACTGCAATCTGTCCTTGCGCGGTATCGCCGTCATCATCGGTGGCCAGGACATCAATCGGCAGCACAATCTGATCATCTGCGCTGAGTTCATCAAAAGCATCGCTGATCACCACGTCATAGCTGCCGTCGATGTTGAGCGTCACCGTCAGAATCACGTCACCGTTGCTGTCACTGACCGCCAGCAGATTGTCTGTGACCGTATACGTGACCGGATTCCCATTACTGGTCAGTGCGCCAATCGCTGTCGCCAGAGCGGGGTTATCTACCACGGTGACAGACGCCAGATCATCACTGCCGATATCCAGTTCAATCTGACCACTCACAGCCACGCCAATGTCGTCAGACTCATGGACGCTTGCGCCGCTGTCCTCGCCGAAGGCCGGGAACACGCCATCAATGATGGTGCCCGTCACCAGCACGGGGTCATCCAGAAAATCGCCGTCCGTGTCCTGCGCCTGAACTGGCAGCGTCACCACAATCGCCTCACCTGTCACCGTCACCAGCCCGCTGCTGTTGCCCGCCGGGTTATGGTTCAGCGGCAGAGACTGCGTGAATGTTGCGGTGAGATCTAAATCCAGACCATTGGCACTCTGCACGGCTGTCAGCACGATGCCGACCGCCAGCGTGCCATCCGGTAAACGGCCTTCAATGGTGTCGGTTTGCGGATCGTAAGTGAACGTCAGCGGCTGGCTGCCGGACTGAACTTCAGTGGTCAGCTCGGCCAGCAAGGCATCAATTTGAGTGCTGTCGATGCCCAGCGTTGTCGGATCCAAGCGATCGACGCCCGCAGCAATTGTTACCGTTCTGATATCCGTCGCCGGGAACGCATTGGGAGAGAAATCCGGTTCGGTCACCGTCAGATTGATCACCTCACCGCCCGACGCGTTATTCCCGTCGGTAATCCGTAGCACCACACTGCCAGTGGTCTGGTCGCCGTCAAAATCCGTTGCCGTGACGCCAAGCTGGAAAGTGATATCTTCCGACACCAGCTCATCAATGGGCTGAAACAGTGTCACCACATAGGTGCCATCCAGCGCAATGCTGACCGTGAGCACGGTTTCACCGCGAGAATCCACCAGCGTCAGCTGATTCCCCTCGACCGTCAGCGTTGTTTCAAAACCGTTGCTGGTCAGCCCGGTGAGATCAGGCTGTTCCGCTTGAAAGACCAGTGTCTGAATGGCATCCGCACCGACATCCAGCGGGACAGCGCCGTTTTGCGGCGTGCCCATATCAGCCGATTCGTCCACCGCTGTGCCGCCGTCGGCGCCAAATTCCGGATCAGCCCCATCCAGCACGGTCAGCGTGACACGGACCGGCGAATCCATCAGATTTCCGGCAACATCAGTGCCCTGAATATCCGCAATCATCTGCAGGACATCGTTGTTGTTTGTGACCCGTCCGCCAGCAACCGTCTCATTCACATGATCCACCGGACCACTCAGCACCGTGGTGAAAGTCACCGTCACATCACGGCCACTGGATTCAGCGCTGAGCCCTAAAGTCAGTACGACCAGACCCTGGCTCTCCCCGATGATGGCATTTTGTCCGGCATCAAAGCGGAAAGAGACAGGCTGTCCGCCGGATGTGATTTCATTGCTCAGTTCTGCCAGCAGGGCTTGAAGTGATACGCCGTCAAAAGTGAAACTGGCTGGATCCAGCGGTAAAGTGCCCGCTTCAATGGTGACCGTGCTGGTCGTTTCGGTCGGATAAGTGTTCGGTGCGAGATCACCTTCAGTCAGCGATAAATTCAGATTTTCACCGCCGCTGGCAGCATAAATGACATCCGTCTCATCCTGCGTCTCCACAGGCGCGAACAGATAGTCGGTGTCGAACCCGGCTTCGGTGAGAATACTGTCGCCGTCGTAGTTCACCACAACAAAACCGCTGTTAGCAGAGATCCCGCCGGAAGAGCCCGCAGCACTGCCCGCCGCGGCCGCTTCAAAGACTTCGGTCGGGTCTTCCCCGGCCAGAATCAGAGCCTGTAACTGCTCAATATCGACGTCTGCAACCTGAGGCTGCGCTGAATCCCGGAACTCGATTCCCTCGTTCAGATCAGACACCCAGACGCCGGCACCATCGAGCAAAACACAGGTCGGACAGGCCCGATCCACCAAAACCGGTTCGCCGTTACGCATCATGACATAGCGGGCATTGCCGTTGGCAACCAACACATCATCGGGCTGGACTGAATAAGCAAACTCAACCGGCCTGACTGAACCGTCAGATTGAATGACGAACACAACACCATTTTCAACCGTCAGGGTTGCAAGACCATTTGCGACAAACTCTTCCATAAATATAACCTCATATGCATACGCAGGTGCACACTACGACAGTCCGGGTCAGGTAACGCAAAATTGAACAGAAAGTTAAAAGTGAGATTTCTATCTCATCTGTTAGTTAAGAATTGTAGATTAAAAGTGACGCAGCTCACATTTGGTTGTTCTATCCTTGTCTTATCGGAAGAATTCAGTCGCTTAGCGTCAATTTTTTTACGCTTCCGGTACAAATTCACCATAAAAAGACTGAAGACAACATGAGAACTTAGGTTCTTAGGCCAGAAAATCGCTGCCAGTCTTATCTTTGAGACATTTTGCAGGGATTCACAGAGCGTGAAGGGATATGAAGACGCCGCCAGTACACCGAAAACATCTTGATTTTGTGGACGATAAAACCGCTGCCTTACTGCTCAATACACCGGGCAGTGCCCGGCTCATGCTTTGGGTGATTGTCATTTTCTTCGGCGTCGCCGGGGTCTGGGCATCTCAGGCAGAATTGGAGCAGGTCACCTCCGGCAACGGCAAAGTTATCCCGTCCTCCCAGTTACAGATCGTGCAGAATCTGGAAGGGGGCATCGTCAAAGATTTACTGGTCAGAGAGGGCGAACAGGTGACCAAAGGCCAGCCGTTATTGCTGATTGACGATACCCGGTTTCAGTCAGATTTCCGGGAGCGTGCGCAGGAACTGGCCAGCGCACAGGCCAATGCGATTCGGCTGAACGCGCTGCTGGACAATGTGTCGGTAGACCGGCAGAAAAAAACCGTGAGCATACGTCAGACACCACTCGCTTTCCCGGATGATTTTCTGGAAAGTTATTCGGCTCTGGTCCGGCGTCAGCAGGCGGAATACCGGGATAACCTGACCAATCTTGAGAGCCAGCTTGCCGTCGCCGCGCAACAGATTCAGCAAAAACAACAAGAACTGGTTGAAGCACGTTCCCGCCTGAACAATCAGCGACAGGGCTATCAGCTCGCCAACCGCGAATACAACATCACCAAGCCACTGGCGGAAGAAGGGGTTGTGCCGGAAATCGAATTGCTGAAACTCCAGCGTCAGCTCAATGAAACCCGCAAGGATCTGCGCTCAACCGAACTGCAAATCCCGGTGATTCAGGCCGCAATCCGGGAAGCTGAATTCAAACGGCTGGATATTGCGCTGCAATTTCGTTCTGAAACCCAGTCGGAACTCAATCAGGCAACAACGCGGCGGGATGCCCTCAGTCAGTCCAGTGTCGGATTACAGGATAAAGTCCAGCGCACACTGGTTCGTTCGCCGGTCACCGGTACCATTCAAAGCCTGTATGTGAATACCATCGGTGGTGTCATTCAACCGGGTATGGACATCGTTGCAATCGTGCCAACCGAAGATAATCTGGTGATTGAGGCAAAAATCTTACCCCAGGATATTGGCTTCCTGCGTCCGGGTCTCAAGGCAATGATTAAATTTTCAGCCTATGATTTCACAGTCTATGGTGGTTTGGAGGGCACTTTAGAACAAATCAGTGCCGATACCATTCAGGACGAAGAAGGGAACAGTTTTTATCAGGTAAAAATTCGAACAGATAAAAATAACTTAGCGGATGACAGCGGCGAAGCGCTTCCGATCATTCCCGGAATGATCGCTTCAGCAGATATCATCACCGGAAAACGGACAGTGATGCAGTATTTACTGAACCCGGTGCTGAAAGCCCGCCATTCCGCCCTCAGGGAGTAGCGAAATGCATTATCGGTTTACAAAGGTATGTTCAGCGCTCACGCTCGCGCTGCTGACAGGATTTGCCTCGGCACAGTCACTGGAACAGGCGGTTGCCCAGACGTTAGCCTCCAACCCGGAAATCAAGGGCGCCTATAACGATTTTATGAGTCGGTATGAATCGATCAAGGCTTCCAGAGGCCAGTATTTACCCTCGCTGGATTTAGAGGCTGGCGTGGGCTACGAAGACTATGATGACACCACGAACAACACCGGGGATTACAATACCTCTGATGCCACCCTCAGTCTGCGCCAGCTCATCTGGGACGGTTCCATTACCTATCATGATATTCAGCGGAATAAATCTGAAGCGGAAGCTCAGCGTTACCAATTGCTGGCGGATGCTCAGGACAAAGCACTGCGGGTTGCGGAAGTTTATCTGGCCGTGTTGCAGGCGCAGGAAGTTCAGTCTCTCTCTCAGTCGAATTATCAAATCCACCAGCGCATTTATACCGACATTAAAAAACGGACCGATGCCGGCATTGGCTCGACTGCGGATTTATCCCAGATCGAGGGGCGTCTGGCCCGGGCGGAATCCAACCTGATTGCGTCACAGAACAATGTGCAGGATAAAATCACTGAGTTTTACCGTGAAGTTGGCGAACAGCCCGTGAGTCTGGTCCGTCCGGAAGTCGATATCAATTTCATCCCGCCGTCGCTCAACCGGGCGATGGAGATTGCTCAGGAAAATAATCCGACGTTAAAAACGGCCAGCAATGACATCGACGCTGCCAATTATCAGTACAAACAGGCCAAAGGCGATTTCTGGCCCACATTCACGATTGAAGCGTCTCAGGAATGGGGGGAAGATCTGGAAGGGACACCCGGTCATACCGATGAACTGAAAGCCGGACTACGCATGCGCTACAACCTGTACAACGGGGGAACGGATCTTGCTGAAAGCCGCCGGGCCGCCTATGAAGTTAATCAATCCAAAGACATCCGAGACCGGGCCTATCGCCTGCTGGATCAAAGCACCCGCCTTGCCTGGAGTGCCCTGGAACTGTCAGAACGCCAGACTCAGTATCTGCAGAAACATGTCGATGCGGCAGCACGCACTGTGACGGCTTACGAGAAACAGTTTCAGATTGGTCAGCGCACCCTGCTGGATGTACTGAACACAGAAAACGAACTGTTCGAAGCCCGAAAAGCCTATTTGCAGGCTGATTACGATGGGATTCTGGCCCGTTACCGGGTCCTGAACGCCACCGGACAGTTACTGGACGAAATGCGGGTCGATGTCCCGGATGAATGGACAGCGTCAGTACGCTGAAGTCTGTTGAGACAGGAGGCTTTATGACACGCACACAGCACCTACTTTGCTTACTGATGTTTTTACTGCCATTGGGCTGCGCAACCACAGTGGGGGATCCACCGGTTGCGGAACAGTCCCGTGATTTACTGGATCAGGATTCCGATGGCGTTATCAATGCGCGTGAACGCTGCGCGGACACCCCGCTCCCGGCGATCGTCAACAACGACGGCTGTCCGGAGTACGTTGCCAGCGAACGGACCAACGAACTGCACATTCTGTTCGCTAATGATTCCGATGTGATACCGGACGCGTTTCGATCCCAAATCATCAAAATGGCAAATTTTCTGAAACACTATCTGGAAACCGCTATTGAGCTGAAAGGCTACGCCAGCCCGGTTGGTGGTGCTTCCCATAATCAGGATTTATCTCAGCGGCGGGCGGCCAACGTTCGGCAATTACTGCTGGCCCAGGGAATTGCTCCGGCCCGGGTGCGAACCGTCGGATTTGGTGATCATGATCCAGTTCAGGGCCAGACACGTGAACAAACGAATATTCTCAGTCGCCGTGTGACTGCTACAGTGACGGGAGCCGATCAGGGCGTACTTGAACGCTGGACCATTTTCACCACAAGGAGTCAGTAACACCATGAACAGACATCTTACTCTGGCAATACTGCGGTAAGACACGTGAAGCAATGGCTGTTGATTGGCTGTCTGTTGTTTGCTTCCCCTCTCAATGCACTGAATGAGCAGGAACTGGCGGCCGTCACGCGGGTGGCCGATTATTACGGTGAGCGTGCAGGAAAACGGATGATCGCCTGGCGTCAGCTCCTGACCGATGTTTCAGCACAGCAGGAAACCGCCAAGCTGGAAGCCGTGAACCGTTTCTTTAATCAGTTGCATTTTGTTGATGACATCCAGCTCTGGGGAGAAACAGATTACTGGGCAACGCCTCTGGAGTTCATCGGGGCTGCGGGCGGAGACTGCGAGGATTTTACCATCGCCAAATATTTTTCTCTTCGCGAACTGGGCGTCGCCGATGAGAAACTACGGTTGGTGTATGTCAAAGCACTGACCCTGAACCAGTTCCATATGGTGCTGGCCTATTATTCCGAACCTCATGCGGTTCCCGTCTTGCTGGATAACCTGATCCCGGAGATCAAACAAGCGACAGAACGGCAGGACTTGAAACCCGTCTACAGTTTTAACGCCAGCCAGCTCTGGCTGGTGAAACAACAAGGTCAGGGACAGCTTGCAGGCAAAGCTTCCCGGCTCAAGCGCTGGACGAATCTGAGACAACGCTTTGATTCACAACAGATGCACAAGCCCATTATTCATCTGGATCAGAATTAGGGGAAAGGACGCATGACGCTGTACAGGCAAACATTCATCTGGCTCTTGCTGGTATTTACCCTGCTGCTGGCCTGTGTGTTCTATATCCAGATCCACAGCTCACGCAGCTATCTGCTCCACCAGCAGTCCATTGACCTCGACAATGCGCTGAATGCAGCCGGGCTGGCCTTGACGCCTTATCTGGAGGAGCAGGACGTCGTGGGTGCGGAATCCGTGATCAATGCCATGTTTGATGGCAGTTTTTATCAGCATATCTCCCTGAAAATTTTCACCCCGAATGCAGTGATTAACCGGGAATACCCGCAAGAAGCCTCCGATGTGCCTGCCATTTTCCGGCAATGGCTGCCGGTTTCGCCCGTCACCCGAAGTATGACGCTCACCAGTGGCTGGCTTCAGACCGCAGAATTGTCGATGACCAGCAATACCACGGTTCTGCACCGCCAGTTGTGGCGGAACGCGAACCAGCTTTTTCTGACGCTGACGGCCATTCTTGGCATTGGTGCAGCGGCTTTATTCTTCGGATTAAACCGAATCATCCGTCAACCGCTTCATCGGCTGCAAACCAAGGCCCAGGCGATTTCCCGCAACGATTTTGGTGCGCCTTTACCCCTGCCTGCCACACGAGAGCTTCATGACGTGGTACAAGCCTTCAACCACATGAACAGTCGGCTGCAGCAGCAATTTCAGCAACAGGCCGAAGAGGCAGATCGGCTGCGCGTACAAGCGTATCAGGATTCAGTCACCGGGCTCGCAAACCGGCGTTTTCTGAGATCGCAATTGGATGCGTTGCTGACTGGTCAACATCAGGGCGGCATCATCATTCTCAGGGCAGATCACATCGAAACGGTCTATCAGGAGCAGGGATATCGGGCCGGTGATCCGATGATTGCCTGTCTTGCGCGCCAACTGGCGGAGATACAGACCCCCCAATCCACGCTGGGTCGGCTGAGTCACACCGAGTTGATGTACATCAGCCCGACACAGTCCAGAAAAGCTCTGGTGGAAACAGCAGAACGGATGCTGGCGATCACCCAGAAGCTCAGCCCGGCTCAGAACGGGCAAACCAGTCCCCGCTGTGCTGCAGCCGTGGTCATGAGTCATCGCATTGAATCTGTGTCGGCACTCCTCTCGATTGCCGACAATGCGTTAAACCGGGCCAGCCTTCAAAAGGACCAGCCCATTGCGGTCGTGGGTCAGGAAGTCGTTCTGCCTGCATTTGGCCGTCAGCAATGGCTGGCGATGGTGACCAAAGCCATCGAGACCGATCAGTTTACATTCAGTCTGCAGACTGCAATTTCACCGGAGCAGCGCCCCCTGTTCCGGGAAGTCTACGCGAGCTTCCGCCACTCAGGTGAAACGTTCAGGGCCAATCAATTTATGCCTGCGCTGGATACCCTCAGCGCAGGTGCAGCGCTGGACCGCTATGTGTTAAATAAAATGGCCAAGACCCTCGGCGTGATGCAAGATACTACACCGCTGACCGTCAACCTCAGCATCAGCAGTATCACGCATGCTGGCTTTACACGTTGGCTGGGCGGGTTTATGGGATTACATCGCAGATTTTCCGGCCGATTGCTGTTCGAAATTCCGGAGAGCGCTTTTGTCCAGCATTTCGAACAGACAAGTCTGTTATGCGACATCATTCGTCACTACAATTTCCGTTTTGGCATCGACCACTATGGGCATCATTTCAGTACGCTGGGCTATTTGCAGCGCTTCCAACCCTATTACGTCAAGCTCGATCCGGCCTATACCAGTCGTTTGGATCAGTCGGTCAGTTCCGATGTTCTGCGTGCGATTACCCGAACCGCCGCGAACCAGCACATCCTGACCATCGCAACCCATATCGAAACCGAAGCCAGAATGAAGGCGCTGGCACAATTATCCGTGACCGGATTTCAGGGCTATGGCGTCGATGGACTTCTGGGGGAAAGCAGCGCATGAGCGATCCTTTACTGACTGCGCTGATTTATGTCAGCCGTCATTATGGCGTGTCCAACACCCCGGATGCGCTGATTGCAGATTTGCCGCTGGCAGACGGCCAGCTCACGCCCTTCCTGCTGCCCCGTGCCGCAGAAAAGGCAGGACTGGAAGCCAGAGAAGAAAAACTCCCGCTGCATCAGTTACCGGCATTGCTGCTGCCAGCCATCTTGCTGCTGAAAGGCAATCAGGCGTGCGTGTTGCTCGGGATCGATCACGAAAAACAACAGGCCGCCATTCTGGCCCCGCATCTGGAACAGGAAGAGCGCTGGGTGCCCTTTTCAGAACTGAGTCAGACCTACAGCGGTCACCTGTTTCTGCTGAAAAAGCGTTTTCGCTACGACGAACGCTCCCCCGAATTACTGAAATCCAGAGAAGGGCACTGGTTCTGGGGCACGCTCTGGCAGTCCAGGAATATATACCGGGATGTGCTGATCGCGTCCGTTCTGATCAACCTTTTTGCCATTGCCACGCCCCTGTTCACGCGCTTGGTGTACGACAAAATTGTTCCCAATCAGGCATTTGACTCTCTCTGGGTGCTGGCCAGCGGGATCACCATTGTGTTTGCCTTCGATTTCCTGCTGAAACTGCTGCGCAGCTACTTCATAGATGTCGCCGGGAAAAAATCCGACATCCTGATTTCTGCCCGTATCTTCGCCAAAGTCATGGGCATCCGGATGGAATCGCGGCCGCCGTCCGTCGGGGCTTTTGCCCGTCATCTACAGGAATTCGAGGCTATCCGGGAGTTTTTTACCTCGGCCACCATTGCTTCCCTGATTGACCTGCCCTTTGCGATTCTTTTTCTGGTCGTGATCTGGCTGATTGCCGGTCCTCTGGTGATTGTGCCCGTCATCGCCGTGGTGTTTCTGATGCTCTACAGCCTGATCGTCCAGCGGCCACTACGCCGGACCATTGAAGAAGGGTCCCGGTTGGCATCGCAAAAACACGCCAATCTGATCGAAAGCTTATCCGGCTTAGACACCATCAAACGCTACGAAGCGCAGAGCCAGTTCCAGTACAAATGGGAAGAAGCCGTTGCCCATATTGCGAACTGGAGCATCAAATCCCGTCGTCTGACCGATTCGGTACAGAACACCGCCGGATTCAGCCAGCAGTTTGTCACCGTTGCGATGATTGTTTTCGGCGTTTACCTGATTGCCGCCGGAGAACTGACCATGGGGGGACTGATTGCGGTCTCGATGCTGAGCAGCCGGGCGATTGGCCCCATGGTCCAGCTTGCGGTGCTCTCCACCCGCTATCATCAGGCAAAATCGGCCAAAGCCATCATTGAACAGCTGATGGCCATGCCAGTAGAGCAAGAAGCCAATAAACGCTTTATCCACCGTGCGGCACTTAAAGGGCGAATCCAGTTCAGTCAGGTCGGTTTTCAGTATCCCGGCCAGCAGCGCATGGCGATTCAGGATCTGAGTTTCACCATTGAACCGGGGGAGAAAGTGGCCGTCATCGGCAAAGTCGGCTCGGGGAAAACCACGCTGGAACGCCTGATCATGGGGCTGTACAAACCCACGGCAGGAGCCATCAGTCTGGATGATACGGACATCGGTCAGCTTCACCCAACAGATATCCGCCGGAATATCGGCAGCGTGCCACAGGATCTGATGCTGTTTTATGGCTCGATCCGCGACAATATTGCGCTCGGACGGCCGCAGGCTTCAGATGAAGCGATCATCCGTGCCGCAGAGCGCGCCGGCGTCACGGCCTTCACTCGTCAGGATGAAGCCGGATTAGATCGTCAAGTGGGCGAAGGCGGACAGTCCCTGTCCGGCGGTCAGAAGCAGGCCATCGCGATTGCCCGTGCACTGCTGAGCGATCCCCAAGTGCTTGTGATGGATGAACCCAGCAGCAGTATGGATAACAAGTCCGAACTGGATCTGAAAAACGTGCTTCGTCAGCTCGGAGACGACGAAACGCTAATCCTCTTTACTCACCGCATGAGCATGCTGGATGTCGTCGACCGGATTCTGGTACTGGAACAGGGCCAGCTCGTCGCCGACGGTCCGAAAGATCAGGTCCTCCGGCAACTCCGGGAAGGCAATCTTCAGGGCGGGAAAGTGGGGAATGGGTGAGAACAGCCATACTGCCAACAAACGCGGTCTGTTTCTCCCCTGACCAAAGTGAAGGAAAAACCAGTGCTCGCAACAAACTCGGTCTGTCCCTCCCCTTGCCAAGGGGAGGGAATGTTCAGACTTTACATGGCCGGGTTATCGATCCGGTTCCAGAAGCAGACTTTTTGATTACTGCGCTGATCAACCAGCCAGGTGTAGTTACAGTTATCGTCGTAACTGTAACGGCCGGTTCGTACCTGATAAGGGCCAAAACTGGTGCCTTGCATCGACTGGAAGCGTCCCTGATACAACAAAGAGAAATGCAGGTGCGGGCCTGTGGATGAGCCGCCTTCACACAGTGCGACGGATTTCTGGCTGGCATACACCCCAAGCTTAGTGTTCTTGTTGACCCACTGGCCGTTCGAAACCTGAATCCCGTCCATGTGATAGTAGTTCGTGCCCCAGCCATTGGCATTGGTGACCCGAACCTGACAACGAGACAGCACGGTGACATATCCATCGTGCGCTGCCGTCACGCTGTAAGTTGCACCGCCCCATCTTGGCCAGTCATACGAGACATCAATCGAAGACAGTGGAAATCCTGAGCCGCTGTGTGCATGCGGGCCATTTGGCACCCAGTTATACCCCTGACGCCAGGGCATCTGCATAAAGCCATAAGGAGGTGCGACGCTGCTGAAAGATCGCGCTTCCATTCTGCTTTCCGCCGTTGGCACCGGCTCACCGAACCAGGCCTCGTATTGCTGCAACCAGACGGACGAAAGCTGGCTGTCGTTCAGCGTACTGAGAATCGCCAGTGTCGACGCATTGGACGCCGTCAGCCTTTCGCCTTCATAACGATAAAAATACTGTGAAAGATGATTTGAAATCCGTTTGATGGCAGCTTTTAACTGAACTGCCTGCGCTGCCGTCACTTCTGAGTCCGGCTGCCAGTGTTCCGCAACCTGCAACGTGACCAGCACCACTCTGGGGTCCACCCCCGTTGCGCCACTCCAGTGCAGCAGGGTTTCACTCAATGAAGCCCAGTTGGGTGCAAAGACCTCAAAAAATGCTTTGTCATCAAATGGATGTTGATAAGGCCTGAATACAAAATTGTCATCAGAGAGCAAAGGCTGGATATGAAGACCTTGTTGCTGAATTTGCTGCGGAATCGGCGAGCTCGCCACGGCCGGATACAGATCATGAGCCAGAACCTGAGCACTGGCTGCAACAGATAAAGCCACGAACGTCATTGTTTTTTTCATGATGATTTTTCTCCTCATCGCATGACATGCAATGAGAAGTCTGGCAGGGAAGAAAAAATATCGCGGATTCATCTGCCAGTTTGCGAGTGGGCTTTAATCTGACTGCATCCATTTGTAATTGATAGATTAAAACATAAAAGGCAGGCCTCAAATTTGACCGACACCGATCACAACCAACGCCGGACCTGTCTTTGATCATTCAGATAGCTGCCGCGGAAACGCTGAATCATCGCCCGCGCTTCATAGAAGCAATGAAGAAAAGGAGACCCAGCGGCCAGACAGGCAGATAAGGCGCTGCCAGCTTCATTCCGAGCGCCGTCAACAGCCACAGCAGCACAGGCGGGCACTTAGGTGTCAGTTCCCCCTGATAAAAAATCAGCAAAGCGTGGTGCTTTGCTGATGAGAAACGATCGTGGTCAGTTAATGACGTTCTTCCACTAAGAATCGCTTGAAGAAGTCACCCAAATCGACTTTCGCCAGATCTTTAAATTCACCGGCGTCATAAAAGCGGCCTTTACAGGTTGGGCAGCTTTCAAACCAGATGTGGGGCTGTTTGGGGTCAACCAGTCGCAACAGCGCGTTATTCGGACACACCGGGCAGTCAATCTGATCAATCTGGTTAAACGACTCACCAATACCGGCGTCCCCGATATCGACCGTGTCTGCCAGCGGTTTCATTTTTTCAATTTCGTAGGCATCCAGCCACAGTCCCTTGCAAGCCGTACAACGTTCAATATCACCCAATGGGGTGGTCACATGTTCAAAATTCGAATGACATTTCGGACACTGCATTTGAAACTCCTTTGATGTTTGTCATTGATTTCAAACGCATCATACATTCAGACAACTGCTGCGAGATAGGCAATTTAACGCATAACAGAGATTTCTGTGATCCCGCGACGATTACACTTTGCGCCGAAACAAAAAGCCGTCCACCCGGACGGCTTGGTTTCTGCGATTTACGGGTCTTGCTGTAACTGAACCTCTTTCAGCGCTGCCGTGACTAAAGCATGATCGTCTGCCTGCGGTAATCCCGACACGGTCACGACGCCAACCAGCCCGCTGCCTTTGATCCGAATGGGAAAAGCGCCGCCGTGCGCACAATAGTCCATGGCATTCACGTGAGGCTGAGACTCAAACACCCGCTGCTTCTGCGCGTTATAACAGCCCAGATAATACGAACTTTTCCCGTATCGCAGCACACTGTTGCGCTTCCGCCGGATCCAGTCCAGGTGATCGCTGTTGGTCTCTGGCATCGCATAGCTGAACAGCACTTGCCCGAAACCATAAACCTCTATGGCAACGGATGCCTGCCTGGACTCTGCCAGCGTTTTCAGAAGACTGCCCAGGGCCCAGGCCGTTTCATGGTTAAAGTGATTCAGTTGCAGGGTCTGTTCCTGTGCAAGCAAGGCGTCGGGATTCATGGGTTCACCTGCAGTGTCTGTCCCAGCCGGCTGCTTTCCATCGCCAGTTCAATCAGCCGGATGTTCAGCAACGCCTCCTGTGCCGGAACCGGGTTCGCCTTACCTTCGCGAATGGCATCCGCCACCCCGATAAAGTAATGCTGATAACCCCCCAGCTCGGTTGGCACAACCTGAGACCCGGTCGCGTGATGGCACTGACCATACTGCGATGCAGCCTCTGCGGCCCATTCCGGCTGCTCCGGCAGAACCCCGGCTTTCAGGTAATCTTCCTGCGGATCAAGGCCATATTTTTCATACTTCCCGGCAGCGCCCAGCACTTTGTAGCGCAGGTTCGGTTCCGGGCTGTACAGGTTGGCATGCAGATGCACAAAGTGAGTCGGATACCGCAGGATCAGGTTGAAGTAATCAATGGTCTTGGCCCCCGGACGCAGCATCTCACACTGTGCGGTCAGCGCAGTCGGCGCACCGAATAAAGCAATGGCCTGATCGAGCAGGTGCGGTGCCAGATCGAACAAAATGCCGCCGCCGTCCTGCGCCTGCTCGCGCCAGCGCTGACGCACTTCCGGCCGGAAACGGTCAAAATGAGATTCGAAGTACTTCAGCTCGCCCAGCGTGCCCGCTTCAATCATTTTTTTCACAGTCAGGAAATCGCCATCCCAGCGGCGGTTGTGGAACACACTCAGCACCCGACCTTTGTCTTCGGCCAGACGAATCAGGGCTTCCCCGTCTTCCACGCGTGTGACGAATGGCTTTTCAACAATCACATGTTTACCGTTTTCCAGCGCCAGCTTCGCCAGATGATAATGCACATCGTTCGGCGCAGTAATGATCACCAGCTCAGCATCGCTTTCCACCAGCATCGACTCAGCCTTGCTGTAACACACAACTCCGGGCCAGTCGGCTTCTACCGCGGCCTGCTGACTGCTGCTGATTGCTGTGAGTTCGAGCTGAGGCAGCGCGGCAATAAATGGCAAATGGAAGGTTTTGGCTGAGAATCCATAGCCGACAATTGCAGTTTTTACAGGAGTATAAGACATATTAACGCTGTCCTTGGTTGGGTTGCGCCAGCATCACCTGAATCTCATGGTGATCGCAAAGCTCGGCAAAAGAAGAAGTCAGGGGCTGGTCCGTGATCAGTACATCAATCGCATCCAGACCACAGATATGATGGAAGTTTTCCTGCCCCAGTTTAGAGTGCTCACACACCAGAATGATTTGTTGCGCTTGCGCCATCATGGCTTGTTTCAGAGAAGCTTCCTGCTCATTATTGGTCGAAAGCCCGTTTTCAGACAGCGCACAAACGCCGATGAATGCTTTATTGACGCGATAATCCAGCAGTTGCTTTTCGGCCTGAGCCCCCAGAATCGCGCGATGGAACGGATCAAATCGCCCGCCCAGCACATGCACCCGCACATCCGGATTGAGCGACAACTGCTGTAAAATATCCGTTGAGTTCGTCACCACAGTTGCAGGCTGGTTGATCCGAGCCGCCATCAGCGTCAGCGTGGTACTGGTATCCATCAGCAAGTGATCATCGGCTTCAATGAGTCCGGCTGCAGACACAGCCAGCGATTGTTTCGCTTCGCTGACCGGTTTCTCTGCGTAGGATTCCAGTTTGGCGGTGAGCGTGGCACGCATGGCACCGCCACGGATACGCTGAATGCCGGGCTGCTGGGTCAGTTTGACCAGATCCCGGCGGGCCGAATCCCGCGACACCGAGAACTGCTCGCAGATATCATGCAACATCACTTTCCCCTGCTGTTCAATCAGCGAGACTAAGTGAATCAAACGTTCTTCCTGGGTCATTTACTCACAATCACTTAAGTGGTTTTAAGTGATTATGGCGTAAAAATGCATGAATGCAAGCGGCATTCCTGACAGGACAGACAGCAATCAATCCGACCCCGCTGGCAATCACCAGCCTGTCTTTCTGACTAGAAACTCAGGGTTCTCCAGAGACCGTTATCCACCAGTAACCAGACAGCAACCAGCCCCAGTGACAGAAAATAAATGATCCCCTGCACTTTCTGATTTTTTCGGTTCCCCGACATCTTTGCCAGTAAGCCACCCGCCCAGATCCAGACCAGATGCATAGAAATATTCAGCACGGCAAGCCAGGCAACCAGTACCCAGATCGCCTGCTCACCGAACTCCTGATGCGCCTTCTCGGAAAAAAGCGAAAACATCAGCAACACCAGCAACCACCCTTTACTGTTCAGCAACTGAATCAGCACCCCATCCACAAAACCCAGCGGCTTTTGGGCCTCACCCTGCGCATACAGACTGGTTTTCAGGAAGCCGATCGCCAGATACAGGATATACAGCGCCCCCACACATTGAAGCACCTGTAAAGCCATCGGATATTGTTCGATAAACGCACCCAAACCGAGACCGATGATCAGGGACTTCACCAGAAAAACACTGTCGATGCCAAAGAGTAAGGGTAACGACCGCCGGACACCCACACTGGCACCAGACGCGGCAAACACGATATTGGCGGGACCGGGACTGAATACCAGCGGGAACATCACGCCTAACCACAGGAACAAAAAGCTCATTCATATCTCTCCATGTCAGATGATGCCAGCATCTTAATGGGGGATGACGTGCAGGTTCTTGTATGAAATTGCAGATGGGGGGATCAGCGCTAATGAAGTCAGTTGGCGTAGTGCCGGGGCGGAACGCCAAATGCGCGCTTGAAGTTGCGGGTGAAGTGGCTTTGATCAAAGAAACCACAAGCCAGTGCAGTGTCTGCACAACTCTGACCCTGACGAAGCAATGTTTTGGCGCGCTGCACTTTCAGCATCAGCAAATACTGATGCGGCGTCATGCCATACTGCGTTTTAAAATCCCGGATGATTTTGAATTTGGTTTGCCCGCACAGGTGTGCCAGCTCATCGAGTGCGACGTTATCCTGCCAGTGATCCTGTAAGTAATCGCGCACTAACACCGGAGACTTTTTGTCGGACGTCGTGAGAGAAGCAACATGACGCGCATTGCCGTAATTTGTGAACAGCATCTCCAACGCGGTGATCAGCAGGGAATCCCGGGTCAGATCCAGGCTCGGAGATTCCAGCGATACATGTAACTGAAACAGCAGGTGAAACAGTTCAGGATGATGAATGACTGCGCGATCAATCACTGGCGACACATGCGCTGGTGTCTCTGCAAAACACCGGGCGATGAATTCAGGCGAGAAGTAAAACATCCGATAACGCCAGCCCTGCGCACAGCCGGGAAAGCCGGTATGAATTTCGGCAGGGTTGATCGCGACGATTTGCTGCTGAGGCACAATAATATTACTGCCCCGGTAAAACAGCCCTTCGGCACCCGATTCAATCACACCAATGGCCAGCTCATCATGCCAGTGCCGGGAAAACTCAAACTGCGTGAAAGCAGCGGACAGCAGTTCAATGCCTGGATACCGTGCTGGCCGCCACATTCTGGAAAAATCCCTGGTTTCCGTATTCAATCGCATCCCCTTCGCGCCACTGATTTTCTGTGGCTCATCATGGTATGCCGCATCTGAATATACTGTCAATTTGATTGGGTGATCACGAATGAGACTGCCGAATTCACTCTACAAATGTTCAAGATTTCATAGATTAAAGCGCACAGGATCGATAAGACCGGATTCAATAAACCTATTCTGAGCAAGTACTTAGAATTGTAGTCACACAAGTAAAACACAGAAAGCTAGCAAACTGACTCTGGAGATCAATGCATTTCATATGCAAAGCGGAAGGAAAACATGAGTTTGTGGGGTTGAGCCAGAAACAGGTTCTGGCTCGGAAGTAAAGATTAAGCGTTGGATAATGCCAGACGGGCGGCAAAGCCAATAAACAGAGTGCCCATCAGGGTGTTCCCGAGCTTGCGGACACGCTGGCTGGCTTTCACTAACCGGGTGATATAAGCTCCGCCGAAAATCAGCGCGCTCAGGAAAATCAGGCTGAAAAGTTCAAGTACAGCCGCCAGAATAAAAAATGAAACGCCCGGACTGTGGTAACTCGTATCAATAAACTGCACGAAGAACGACACATAAAATAATATGGCTTTCGGATTCGTCAGGCTCAGAATCAGGGCTTTGCGAAAAACGCGCTTTCCCGCTGTTTCTGGCAGTGTTTCTGCCGAACCCGGTTTGAAAGCGCTGTAGACAATCTTACTTCCGATGAACAGCAGGTAAATTGCCCCCAGATAGCGCACCAGAGTAAACAGAATCGGCGTGGTTTGGATCAGGGTAGCAACACCGGCATAAGCGAAAAACATCAAGATGGCATCGCCCAAAAAAACGGCCAGTGCAGCCATGTAACCTTGCCGGATCCCCTGAGTCATGCCGGTTTTGAGAACAAACAAGGAATTGGGGCCAGGCAGAAGAACAATCAGCATTGCCCCGGCAACATAAGCCCAAAAATTCAGTACACCATAATCTGCAAACATCGATACCCGCCTTCAGCAACCCGATTCCAACACTGCTTGCACTATATCGTGTTTGCATCTGGATTCAATGTTTCCATCATGCTGTATTCTGGTGGTTGATGGAATTAGATCAGCCGGATCGAAAAGGCCGAGGCCTCCACTGAGAATCCAGCCCAGATTACAGAGCGCGGCCGTCGAAATACGTCACCGGAATCTGCTCGAGATCGACATCATCAAGGCAGCGAACATTAATCGCAGCCATTGCTCTGCCCTGCGGATCTGTGCCTTCACCATACGGATGGATGCCGCACGTCGGACAAAACTGATGTCGAATCACATGCCGATGAAAGGTGTATGTCCTCACTGCGTTTTCCGGGGTCAGCAGATGCAAAGCGTCACGCGGCACAAACCAAAGTAAGGAACCTTTCCGTTTGCAAATCGAACAATTGCAGGCCAGTACTTCCTGCAACTCTCCCTCTACTTCAAACGCCACATTTCCGCAGTGGCAGCTTCCGCGATAGTTCACGACGCTTCCCCCTTTTCATGCTTTGAAATCAGATCACGGCTCAACAGATTCGAGTATAGCTTTCTGACACCAGAATGACGGGAAAGCAGGCAGCCTCACAGCACTTCATCCGCTGATAATCGCTTCGCCATCCAGAGTGAGCTGAGGTACTCGCCCTGTTTTCGGGCATATTCGGGGAAAACGCCCACTTCGGTGAATCCGAATTTCTGATGCAATGCGACCGACGCGTCATTTGGCAGGGCAATACCAGACAAAGCGCAATGCACCGGCTGCGATGCTAACGCATCCAGTAACCTTGCCATTAATGCGCTCCCCAGCCCATGCCCTTTTGCGTCGGGATGAAGATAAATCGTCACTTCTACGGTTTCAGCAAAAGCAGAACTGGGACGGTAAGGCTGACTGCAGGCGAATCCCATCACCTGATGATTCTCGACGGCAACAAATAGCTGGTGTGGGGTTTCGGGCTGAAACTGTGTAAACCACTGGTTGCGATTACCCAGCGTCATTGGATCGGTTTCGAACCGGGCCTGGGTGTGTTCAATATAATGGTTAAAAATCGCTGTGATTGCGGGAATGTGGGAGAGGTTCCCAACTTCAATGACTGACATATCGCGGCTTCCTTTTTGCGTCCAATCGAATCATGCAGAACCAGACTCGTGGATGCAAGCCCAGTCTTTTTGTGCGCAACCACAGAAAACACAGAGCATCATAAATCGATTCATCTACTGGCGAATATTCATTTGCTCGAAGCGGCAAGTGCATGGATCAGTGCCGTACATGTGATCAAAACGGCAGCAAGATCCTGATAGTCTGTTGCAATCAGAGCGAGCAGAAAAACCATCACACTTTACTGTGCACTTTTAATATCATGATCCGGCTGATGGGTATCCACATACGCATGAATGTCACCTTTTGAGTAAATCACAAACTGACGCTTTTCCTTGGAATTGGCCGGATATGGGCCATTGGTTTCTGACATGCGCTGTGCTCCGACGATTCTGCCTTGTTCGTTCAGGCAGAATTTGAATTTGAGATACCTTAAAAGGCGACAGATCTGTGCAATCAGTTAAGTATTGCTCCTCTGAGAAGCAGATAACGATGATTGAGTGGCGGATTGATATTGTTGTTTAGAAACAATCAGTTGATAAAATCTTTTGTGATATTGTTGCTCCCTTTGGGATTAACCAAAAGGAGCATTGTGACGTTCATTCACAGGTGAGCTATGACTGAGATCTAACGTGTAATAAACAATCCGAAAGATCCCAGTGAGTCATATCAGGTCACGATTATATATCTGCTGACTATTATTCCCCTGACCACTCCTCTAATAATTCCTCTCTTGAAGAATTTATCACTTTCAGATCCGTTTGATTAGATTCAATCCAAAGCATATGCCTCGAAAAATCATGTGCTTTAATATTATTATTATTTAACAGCTTTGTTTCCTTGTTTTTCTTTGCCTCATGAGATAAGTTAGATTGTTTGTTCGTCTTGATTTGCTCTTTTGCCAATTCAATGAGCTTATTGTCTCCAGTTTTAATCCATCTTTTGGGAAGTGTATTTTCCCATTCCTTATTTTCTCTCAAAATAATAGTAGATGATTCTCGACTCTCCAAACCTGAATTTTCAGCCCCTGATAGATTGAGACGAATTTCTACGTTATTGCTCCTTACAGTTTCAAAACCAGCCGAAGGCATCAGACCATTTACTGACTGACCAAGAACATTTTTATATTTAAGTTCGGCATCAACTCCATAAATATCTATATCTTGATCGATATCGTAGGCTCCATAATTGTGCCGCATATATGTTCCTGTTACCCATTGTTGCAATTCATGCTGGCTGAGCTTTTCAAAATCATTAATTATGGATTCTATAAATCTTGTAGATTCGTCAAACTCATATTGAGTAGGTTTAAATATATATTTACCTGACAGGCTAACTATTTTACCTATTCTGTAAATTGACTTAACCTCCTCTAACAATAATGAAGACTTATAGAAAAAACCATATCTTTCACCTTGCATACTTATCTTAGCACTTACTGGTATCTTGTTCTTATCTGAATAACGATAATCATCGAAAACCTTAGTATCGACACATGGTGTTGTTACCAACACTCGAATTTTTAGATCAGAATCCCAATCAAAACCATCAACAAGAAAACCTAAGAAATCTTTATTTGTTTTGGGTTGAAAATATTGAAGCGAATCCTTGGTAACCAATGATGAATTGAATGGAGATAACTTCTCCTGTTTGATCCAAAAGAAGACTTTCGCTGAATCAAAAATCTTTGGATACTTAATTTGACTTCCTTTGGTAGGATTCTTGTCCTTTAGAAAACCTTCCTCGTAAAATAAATGATCACCAACTACTGTCTTATTTTTAAGTTTATACTCCCTATCAGTACTTAAACTTAAGTTAAATTCGGATGCATCTTCCTCATCATCCCAAAAACTATCAGTTACGTCTCGATAGCAAACCAACTGATCAACGTCATCATTATTTGGAATTTCTAATCGGTATCTATAACTTATGGTAAAATCAACACCCGAGGAAGTATTTCCCCCTTTACCAAATAGGCTTTTTAATGTCGGATGATTGTACCAAGCAACTGGCCTTGTCCCCTGAACTTTATATGCGCCAAAGTAAAAACTAGGATAAATAATTGTGCCATACAATTTCTTATTGTCTTGAATTTCGAGTGATTCTCTCTCAAATTCTGTTAGCTCATTGACGAAAATCTCTCTCACATATTGTGTATTTTCAGAAGCATCAGTACCCCAAAATGCGCCACTATCCCACCAATTAAGCGCTGTTGCTTTCGCAGTTATCGGTAAGTGAATGATTTGTTCTTCGTCTAATGCTTCTTTTAATTTTTCATTTTTTTCATCAACAATTACCAAAATCCTGATATTATCATATGGTGATAGCTTAGATGATCTTTCAATTTGATAATGGTCGTGAAATTTCGTCCATTTTTCATCCCCAGGCTTTCTCGCAGAGATGATAACTTTTTTGAAAATATCATTCGTCAGATCTGTTGGTAATTTAACCGTAAACATATCAACTAAACTATCAACGGATTCACTACCAATGCAATGAACAGGGAAGTATTTATGATAGCTACTCGACAACTGTTTTACTTCATCAATCTTTGTCTCATCGCCAAAAATCCAATTTTCAAGAGAAGTGACGTAGTATCCTGCTTTAGCTATCAGTTCATCGTATGAATCGAATACCATTTCACCATCGTAATTTACAACATCCAGCCAATATTCGTCCAGGTTTAAACTTTCATCGAATATATTATCGATATCCCATTGATCGACAAGGATGAATTTATCAATGTAACCTTTTATATTGAATTTTTTCTCTATCAATTGCTTATTTTCTGGATTCAGGTGAATTTCCAGCTGGTATCTCTTGAGCAGCCTAACAAGTCCATTCAGTGCCAAAGCTCTCTTCAGATAACTCTTCAAGAAAGGAATATTCACTTCACCATATGCATTAGTCGCAATCATTTTTTTGGAAAGTGTTGCATCAACTTCACCAAGATTTTTAATTGCATTTTTAAAGGTATACTCATCCTTGAATAGCTTTTCATAGGCAAAATCTGCGACAGTTGAAACAAGTTGTCCAGCTGCGATCAAAACACCGGCGGTCGCCATTGCAACCGGAAATGCCGCTGAGAATGCAAGCATTGTTGCATCTACAGTACTACTCGTTGTTTCCCTTACAGAGTCATTGAGATCTAACTCTGATTTAATCATTTCCTTTCTTGATTTTTCTAATATAGATAATCCAACTCGACTGACCGGATAATCATAGATTGCATTAAAATTTATCTTTATCTCAACTCTTCTATTTCTCTTACGATTTTCTTCAGTGTCATTAGGAAATAAATTTTTTGATTCACCATATCCTTTTTCCCAAATAAATAATTCCCATATTCTTTTTTTATCATCTGGGATTGAATCAATAATTGCTTCTTTTACGGCACGAGCTCTCAGTGTCGATAGATTTAAGTTATAAGCTTCACTTCCTCTATCGCAGGTAAATCCAGCAATTTCAATCGGTATTGGATCAGGTAAATTTTCTATTAATCTCGCAAGATTTTCCAATCCTGTATTAACTTTCGGATCGATTGTATTTAAACTGGCCCTATCAAATTCAAACCAAGTACTTGCCAACTTAACTGATAAATCACCCAACACCTCATTCACTGAAATGAAATTTTCATCTCCACCGATTTGGCGCAATTGTGTGTGAATATCTTCTAAAATTTTTTGATTTTCTTTTACTTGTTCTGTATCCAGTAAAGCGATTGGCTTCGCTTGATTCACTGTCGGAGATTGTATCTTATTAATATAAAAACCTGATTTTAAATTAAATTCCTGGCCTTTAATGTCAGATTTTTCAAATTTCTCATATGTATCATGTAAGTTATAAACTGCCTGGCCAATTGTCATGATATCACCACCGACTTTCAGCGGTTTCGCTAACAAATCAGCATATGAATTCATTCCCTTTAAGAAATTCTGAAGCTTCTCCGGGACCGGAATAATGTTGATTTCATCCAGCCGATCACCAAATCGAGCTTTCAACCACTTTTGAACGCCTGGCCCTTCAGCAAAAGCTTCAGAAAATTTTCTTATTCTTGGATTAGCTGCAGTTTTCAAAGCATCACCAGAGGCTGCATCAATAAATGTGTTTATTGAATCACCAATCCCCGCAATTGCAAGTGCATTATTATAAAATTCATTATCTTTACCATCCACAACTTTTCCAATCAAACCTACTGTTGACAAAACAACTTTAGACTTGGCGTTCCAAGCAGATCCCGTTGTGAAACTTCCCACAACACTTTGAAAAACCCCTTTCGAGGTATTAAATATATTTTTTAAAAATTCTTGATAATTTTTACTTATTTCATTCTTGTTAATTCCCAACTTATCATCACTAACACTTAATTTTTTGATGAGTTCAGTGAAGTATTCCGGTGAATGATTTATCAGCGCTTCTTCAACACTGATTGGGTCACCATTTATCAGTGCACTTCTCCCTAATGCAGTTCTTATCGGCAGATCGAAAACTTTTTCTTTTAGAGAATAGCCTTTTCTCAGACTAACATCTAATCTCTGTAATTTATCCATTTTGAATTTTTCGAAACTGATATCAAACCTTGCGTAAGCACTTGATATCGAATCAATGTTTATTTCACTTTCAATCCAAAATGTTGCTGTAATATTACGTAGTACTTCACCATTAGATAGTTCGTGATCGATTGATTTAATTTCAGAAACGGCTTCTCCACTATCTGAGTCAACATCACCTGAAACTTTAATCGTTACAGGGATATCCTTCATTTTAACTCTGGCCCCAATAAAATTCTCATCAGAAAAAGTGAGCACAACAGTGTAAAATTGTGGCACTTCAATAATTCTTATTTTTTCATTCTCTAGTGAGTCATACCAAGAATTATAGGACTTGTGAATTTCATTGTCGGCATCTTCATATTTGTCAAGCAACTGATTTTTTGATGTACCGACATCGAGAAATTTTGTTTTTGTGCTAAAGGAATGTGTGTCATTCAATTTATTTAACACTTCTGTCAAGTCTTCCAGCCAGCTTTCCCCTTTATTAAGATTATATAAAGGAACTAATTGACTCGGAAACCACTTAATTTTTACCTTATAATCATTGCTATAATTTTTATCAGTCGTCGGTATGGATACAATTGATAACTCATCACTATCAAAACTCGCATTTAAGTATGATAATTTCCCAACCTCATCTGTCGATGCAATAGGGAATTTTGCGTTCACTGTTTGTACGCTATCGCCTTCTCCATTCACTTTTTCTTCTCTTAAAGTTTCAGAATCTGGTAATATTAAAGTTTCAAAAGGTAGCGGTTTGAATTTTGCGTTTGTACTTATTTCGCCCTTTCGATTATATAGACGCCCCATTAAATAAAAACCAGATTGTATCTTTTTTTCTATAGCCATTGACGAACCCTTTATTAATATAACAAATCAATCCAAGTATCTTCATACCTTTCTTTTGAAGGCAATTCAGGAAAATACTCTGCAATATCTAGGTCTCCAAATGATTTCTGAGCGCTTATCGGAAGATATAAATCATCATAAACTGTAAATTGATATTCATCACCAAAATCATAGTAATAGCTTATTTTAGACAATGGTGTATCTTCTGATTTGTCTACGATTCTATATATTTCCCCATCCTGTATCGCCCACTTACCTAATTCAATCACACGAAAACCTAAACTTTTTCCTACAATATTGTTCGGGTTATTTGATTCATACACATTATAATAAACCTTATTACTATCATAACTACAAGTAAAAAGGCTAGAATTCACACCAAATGTTCCACCATATTTACACTCATCAGAAAGATAATTGCCTCTTTCAGGTTTCTTGAATCCTGGCATGTCGTAAGTTATCTGTTCACCATTCCCTTGAATAGAATTTACAAAATCATTGTGCTTGTAAATATTTGAAATAGCTTTTGTTCCATCTTTCACTAAGAAAAACTTACTGTTAGCATCTTCAAATTCATGCCCATAAATATCTTTTATGTATTTTATTTCTTTCGATTCAAGTGTTAGATATGCTTTTCCATCACCGTCGTTTATGATTGCAAATTTTCCATCATTAATCCATGATTCGACATAACATCGGCCTGATGAAAAAATATGCCCTTTTCTTTTTTTTATATCATAGAGGGTACAACCATATCCTTTATCACTTGATGTCGAAATAATATACCTTCCATCGGGAGAGCGATTGGGACCTGTGAAATAACCCAAAGGTAAAATGTTCGCACCAAAATCCTCGCGTGTTGCAACGAGTTTGACATCTTTCCCATCGATTCCCATTGAGTAAAGGTCAAAATATGGAGCTCCATACTTTCTGGCCTTGAACAATACTCTTGGTATCTCATAATCTTCATCCCATTCCTCATATTCAATATCATCCGGGATACTTACATTTATTTTCCATCCAATAATGTCAGCTCTTGTTTTCCAACGCTCGATCTCAATGCCCCTAACAATTAAATCCAACTGCTCCTGATAAGCCTTATCATAAGCTATTTTCTCTGCAATCATTTTCCACGCTGGGTAGGCGATTGCACCGACGCAAAGCGCTCCAATACTATAAGCCAGCAGTTTTTTCTTCATGATGGATTCCTAAAAATTTGTTGCGTTCAGCCAAAGATTTCTGAGTTCTTCAATTTTCTTTGCTTCTTCGAAGGACTCTTCAACCATTTCAGCATGTTCAATTTCTTCACATTCGTCTTGATCGTTTGCCAGTTCTTCAAACGGAATGTCTGTAAAAATAAATTCAGCACCGTGTGGATCTTTGGGATTCGCAATAAATAACGTAAAACGCCCGTCTGTTGGTAAGCCCGTAAATAAAGCCTGACGCCAGCGAGAGTCTTCCCCATCACCGTTCGCTTCCATCAGAATTGATTGCTTCCATTCACTGTTTTCGTCTTTCAAAACCGCGTATATCGGCGGAATTTTACCGAAAACAGAAGAAGCCAGACCCACTTCAACTTTGACAAGAAAGCCGTCATTTTTACCATCCACATACACCACTGGCGTATTCGACTCAGCGTATTTGTCTTTCAACACACACTGTTCGGTGAGCCAGGACATATCGTCTTCGGTGACCTGATGCAGCTTGGCCGACTGAATGTCCGAGGTGTGCTCCTGCGGTTCGAAAGCTTTCCCCTGGGAGTAAATCGATAATTCATCCAATGGCGTGGCAGCAGCGCTCAGTTTTGCCGTATCACTTTCCAGCGCCTCAATTTGCGTGTAGGTTTTCTGATCGGGTGAGAACATCAGCTGAATACCGCTCTCCCCTGCCTGAACTTCACCCGCAACTTTGTAAGGCACCCAGAACTGAGGCAGGTCGAACCCGCTCGCCTCGCGATGTTCAATCACGGGCTGCGATTTCTGGCGCTCGTACTGATCTCTGACACGGTAATATTCCGTATCAATATCTTTGTAATAACCCGCTTCGGTGATCTGAAGTTCGCGCCACAGCCTCCCTTTCCAGAACACATACAAATAGCCGCCTTTCAGTTCAGCTGCTTTTTCTTTGTCTTTGCTCTCGTCCAGATAAGCCAGAGCGCGAACCGGAATCATCACCGTTTCCCACTCATCCATTTCCGTTTCGTTTTCTACCGGCATCAGATTTTCAGCCAGTAAAAAGGTCAGTGGATTTGGCAGCCCCTGCAATGGCACAACCAGATAAAGGTTCTTGGCTTCATTTTCCAAACCTTTAAATGTAGCCAGGGTACGATGTCCCGTTTTCATATCTGCAACGGCACGTGCAACCTTCTGTGCCTGCACATCGGTTTTCGCCAGTTGAAAATAGGCGCGGTTCGACCCCCACTGCCCGGCCAGTTCCACCACCAGCTTGTGGTCGGGAACAGGTTCGATGGGTTGGTTCACCACGTTGCGGGGCAGCGGGGTGGTGTCTTCAAGGGGCTGATAGTGTGCCTTGACGTATCTCACTTTTTCCATGGTTGTATTCTCATTTCTTATCGCACGGGCGAAGCTGATTCATGCGGGTTGAAGAGACGGGTCGCCAGAAAAGCAACAGCGGACTTCAGCATGAAGAAAACAAAGGGAAGCGCCTGAAGAAGGATCGTCAGACACAGATGATTCAGACGTGGGAAAAGCATGAAATGGAAAAATAAGTGATTCAGCACAGGTAAAGGGTACATCATGATGACGGTCTCCGAATCTGGGTCTGGCACCTGCTGGCTGAAAAGTGATGATTCAGGACAACAATGCATCTGCCGGGTTCTTTTTTTATTGTCAGTTCAGGGAATTAACAAAGAAGTACGGTCATCAAGACGTACAGCGAAAAACCCTAACAGATTGAATCACCTAATCAACTCATTTAATATCCTGCCGGTCTTCAATGCGTCAGCTTGAGACATTGAGCCAAAAAACAGGAATTCCTTTTCTCTCGCGTGGTTGCATCATGCCCCGGTCTCTGCCGAGGGCGCCGCTAACGTCAGCGTCAGCATGGCCCGGCTGTGATCGGCGCCGAACAGGAACGCACTGCGATTGCGCAGCACATTCGGGTAACGGGCGGCCAGCGCAAGCGTCGCGTATAACGATGCATGGCCGAGATAGCCCCACAGGCTATGGCTTTGGATCACCTGCTCCGGATTCAGTAACGCCTCCCCTTTCGCACCCACGGCAAAGCCATAGTCTTCCTGATGGGTTCGCAGGTTGGTCATGTCACTGAACAGCAGCCCCAGCTGGTCGACCGATCGGCTGTGGCGACGCAGTACCCGCGACATCAGATGGCGGCCCTCGTCCGGTTCGCAGCTCCAGCCGTCGAACGTTGCCAGCGGCTCTATTTTCATGGCTTCCACAAAACTGCGGCTGGCCATGATCACACCGGCACCGCCTTCACTGGCAATCACACCCCAGGGATGCTGGTTGGTCTGTAACTGATTGTCGGCTGCCAGCGCTTCCAGATCGGCAATGGGCGCATCGATGGACACCGCCAGTAAAATCTCTTCCTCCGCCAGTACATTCAGCACCTGAGTGAAATGCGCATGGGCCGCATCGTGGCTGAGCTTCACGCGACTGATGGTTTTGTGTGACGATTCCTGCGCGTGCATTGTCTGCAGCCACTCATCCAGTAACCGCTGGGTCACGACTTCTGGCATCCGCACGTAAAGCGGCACGGAAGACACTGTACCCGGTAAGCGGGCCGTCAGCTGCTCAACCAGCAGTGTCAGCAGTGCCAGTGCACGTTCAGCACCAACAGCGTCGCTTTCCAGATAGGTGACCGGTGCGACGGTGATCCGCGCTTCCTGATCGGCAAGCGTGGCGGTGTCGTACATGTCCAGATCCGATTCACCCACCGCGACTGAAACATCCAGATTGAATCCTGCCGCTGTGACTGCTTCAGCACACAGCAGATATTTCGCGCTTGATGCACTCATACGCTTGCCTGCTCCTCAGAAATCACGGTTTTCACCAGCGTTGCTTCCCGTCCCTGACAGGGAAACGCCGCCGACCAGGTTGCGGTCACGGTTAATGCATCGGCATCCACCGACAGGGTATGCAGCGCCATCTGCTTTTTCTCCTGGCCGTTGCCAAAATCGGCATGGGCTGAAAATGTCCGGCGCGGCACATTGAAATACAGGGTTTCTTCATGATTGAAGCCCGACAGAATCAGACGCTCGCCCCCCGCAAGTAAGCCCTTGGCTTGCTGATCTCTGGGGGCGGACTGGTAAAACGCCGGGTCGAAATCTAACGGATAGAGCGGGCGGCGCTCTTCCTGCCATTGCGCGTCAAAGGTGCCTGCCAGTGCGGCGCGCGGCACATCAAACACCGCGACCGGCCCGAAACTGGCCGGCTGCACCTTGGCACCTTCAATGCGCCAGTCCTGACCCGGATAAAACACCGAGGGCACGGGTTGAACCAGTAAATCCATCGGCTTTCCGGCAACACCGCATCCGACACGGTTCCGCTCATCCTCACCGCCCATGGCCTGCGCATAAGACACCGGCTGCTCGATAAATGGCGCAGGCACAGTCACCCCGACCTGACCGGCCTGCGTGATCCACTGACGCGGCCCCATCACCTGTAGCGTTTTATCGATATGTTCTTCAATCAGCAGACGGCAGTTCATCTGAGTGACGGGCTGCTTGCCGTAACTTCTGGCATGCCCCTGCACCAGCACATCGGTATTGGTTTTGGAGACCACAAAATCCTGATCTGCCAGCAGGGCAGAAAAACCCGCCTCACCGGCAAACACGGGGGTTGCGAAAATCTCCGGCTGCGTTTCGAGCGGTTGCCACTGGCCCCCCTTCTGCTGCCAGCCGGTTTTCAGACACACCACCCACACAGATTCGCCGTGCTGATCACGGACAAACTGGCCTTTCATGGCATAAGGAAGCGAAGATTCAACGTCCCACAGCTGCATCGTTTATCCTCTGGTTATACCGCTCTGCAGCAGTTGTGTGATGAGAAAGAGAGTGTATGGCCCGTCGCTGCCGTTCTGGCCAGCTCATGGGGTCGTAGGCGACATAGATCCCGCCGCACAGACAGAGCTCCCGCCAGACCCAGTGACGAAATTCAGCCGGCATCGACTGGCTGCGCAGCACATCGACGCTGCTGGCATAATCCAGCGGTTTTCCGAGCCGCATCATAGGCACCTGAACCGCTTCAGGTTCAAGGTTTTGCCACCATTGCATCAGTAAATCTGCAGCCTGCTTCGCGTCGTATTTCACGCCCAGATCCGCGACGCGGACCGGCACCTGCTCTCCCAGAATCAGCAAAATTGCATTCAGCCACTGTTCCTGCCGTCCTTCATCCTGAGCGCTGAAAAGTGCTTCAATCATCGGTTCCACTGCGAGCGGATCACCAGCCAGCGCGGCTTTCAGATAGGCTTTTTCGTCGTGCTGGAAGTCTGGCAGATCGAAAGATTCCGGTAACCGGTTCAGAATGCCGTACAAGGCCACATCCGGACGAAATTCGGCTTGCGGCATCATGTCCCGGCGCAGCCAGGCCACTTTGTCTTTGCGGATCAGCAAGTGGGTAAAGAGTGAATCGTCTGTTTTGCCGTGTTCCAGCACCCAGTTGATCCCGGCCTGATCCCCCATCCGGGCCAGTTGATACCGGGCCTGCACTGCGACTTTGTCTGCCCCTTCCCGGATACACTGCGACGCCAGAGACTCTGTCACTTCGCCCCGGTTAATCAGGGCTGTCATCGCAGTTCCAGCCAAAGGCAACGCACTGAGGGCTGCGGACGCAAGCATGTTGGACAGATGCGGTGCCGTGGCCAGCGAGACAGTGCGAAGCCACTTTTCGGCGGGCATTTTTTCGGTGAGTAATGGCGCCAAAGACGCGGCTTGCAGATCTCGCTGTGCCAGTTCTGCAGACGTCAGCAGCCAGAGCAACACCTGAGGTGCCTGATCCTGCATCCAGAACAGATAGCCGGGCTCAACCCGGTAAAATGAGAGCAGGACAGACAGATACCGGTTCAGTTTCCGGTGAAGCAGATGGTAATAATGGCTGCCCGCGTCCGGCAATCCGGCGTCCAGCGCACGATCCCGCTGTGCCAGCAGAAACTGGACCTCGCCAGCGACGGTATCAGTTTTTTCGCGGGCAAATCGCTGCATGCCCGCAGGCGTTGCCTGCGCCCGGACGATGCTGTCATTCACGCGCTGGGATAACGCTTGGAAATCCTCTTCCGTGAGCTTGGTCAAACCCGGGGCTTCCGGTTGAATCAGACTGTTTATCATCATTCGTATCCGTCAGTTAATCGCGATGATCGCACCCTGAATTTTCTGTGATTTCTCGGCCTGACTCGTGATGTATTTGGCTTCGGTGATGACCCGTTTCTGTGCTGCTTCGTAGCGGGTTTTCGCTTCCCCGCCCGACACCACCAGCTCATTTTCCGCTTCAATGCGAATGTTTTTGGCTTTCAGCACCAGTTCATCCCGCTGTTCAATCAACGAGAAGAAGATATCAGTCACGAGTGGCAGATTCGGATCCTGTCCGACAAACTCAATCCGGCACGACAACTGGTTTTGCAGCGCCAGTTCCAGCTCTGTGATGCTGAACTGGCGTCCGAGCCGCGCTGCCATACCGGATGGCATGTCACAACCATCGAAAATCACACGCACGCCATCATTTTCAATGGCAAGAATCTGACCAAAACGGGGATGCAAAGGCGCCGGGGATTCCCCGGCATCTGCTGTGATGGTCGTACTGAACTGTGTCTGATGTTTTTGCATTAGTTCACCGATACTTTTCCGCCCTGAACCACAACTTTGTCTGAACCATTAATCGAAATTGAGGTGCCTGTGATCTGAATCGAGCCATCACTATTCAGGACGATCTGAGACGATCCTGCTTTTAGCACGATCTTTTCTTTACTGATAATCTGCGTCGTACTTTTGGAATCAGACGTCACATTCCCGGTGACGGTCAGGGTGGAATTCCCTTCTACATTCAGGTTGTTGTCTTTATCAACCTGAGTCTGACGGGCACCGTGAATCGTGATGGTCTGGTTTTCCATCACTTCCAGTTCATCGTTTTTGCCGATTTCAGTGGTGCGGTTCTGGTTGATCTTCAGATCCGAGTTCTTCACCACGGTGACGGCTTCATTACTGTTGTAATTCACCGTGACATCGCCATCGACCGTTTCCGTGAAGGTGCCTTTGACTTCTGTGGTTTTGTTTCCTTTGATGGTTTCCAGCTGATTCTGACCAATCTCGTTGGTTTTATGACGCGCAACCGTCAGGGTGTCATCGTTACCGATCTGTTCGAACCGGTCGTTGAGCACTTTCACCGACATATCTTTCTGCGCGCGCAGATACAGCTCTTCCTGATTGGTTTCATCATCCAGGCTGATTTCGTTGTAACCCTCGCCTTTGTGGGTTTTCGAACGAATCGTGGTGCGGGTTTTCTTCAGCGGCAGATCGTACGGCGGACGATGCAGACCGTGATACACCGACCCCGTCACCAGCGGCTGATCCGGGTCCCCTTCCAGGAAGGTGACGACGACTTCATGCCCGATGCGCGGCAGGAAAACGGAGCCCCAGTTTGGCCCGGCCAGCGTCTGACTGACACGTACCCAACATGTAGAGTGCTCATCCATCCCGCCCAGGCGGTCCCAGTGGAACTGGACTTTGACCCGGCCCAGATTGTCGGTGTAGATCTCTTCATTCGCTGGCCCCACCACCACAGCCGTTTGCGGCCCTTCGACCACAGGCGCTTTCTGCGCGGGAGCCCGGTAAGTCATGTCGGCCGGGAAGGCGATGAATTCATTGTGATAGGTTGTTGGCTCGCCGCTGCGTTCTTCGGCATGCACCTGCGGATCACGCCCGTAGTGCTTCACTTGCAGCAAGATAAAATCACGGTTCAGCGACTGGCGCGGGTGGCTTTCCATCACAAAGCTGTAGCCGGGGATGAAGCGCATCACACAGCCCACAGCGTTCAGCTCGGTGCCGGACACTTTGTGAGCCGACAGACGATAATCGGCCTGCTGCTTGCCATGAGGCTGCTGCTGATAACGACCCGGATAGCGGTACACGGCCAGATCGGTGTAGGCTTCGGCTTCATCCGATTCCGGTACATCGGCCATCAGACGCGTTTTCGGCGTGAGGTAGTTATAATCGGTTTGCGACACCGCACCGGTATGAACGCGCGTGGCAAAATCAGCATCAAAAATGTGTTCACGGTCCGGCACACCGCCGGCATCACCGTGGTACAGAATCGCATGTTCACTGGCATCGGGCACCAGCGTCGCGTTTTCCGGTGTGCTGACCAGCTCGCTGATGAGCTCATTCTTGTCCACAATCACCAGCTCATGACCGGTTTCGCTGTGGTCAAAGAAATACCAGAGCCCGTGCTGCGCCATCAGACGATGGATAAATTCTAAATCCGTTTCACGGTATTGCAGGATGTATTCCTGTTTTTCACCGGCATCCGCCAGCATACGAAACGCCGTGACATTCGCTTCTTCCAGCACCGACTCAATGATCTCATTGATGGTCAGGTCCTGAAAAATCCGGCAGTCCTCGCGCTGGGTCAGGAACCATAAATCCGGCACCAGCACCAGTTCATACCGGCTGAACTGACGGCCACTGCCTTTAAAACTGACTTCTTTCACGATCCCGTGGAAATAACGGGAGACATCACTCCCCTGGCCGAACAGCTTCAGCACGCCGGCTTTACGGACCAGTTCATCCAATGCAATATCTGCATCACGTGAAAGCAATGACACTTTCACTTCGAATGGCTGAAACAGACGTTCTTCCACTTCAAAGCTTTCAACACGAAATTCGTGATCTGTTTCTTCAATTGAAAACGAAAATTGAACCTGATTACTCATTACTTTTACCTGATGCAGCTAAAACAAAGGGGCCAAGTGCGGCCCCATTTACGCTTCGCGACCTTAAGCTTCGCGAGGTGCGCGCCAGTCGTCGTTACCCGCAGTACCACAAACTTCGTGGGTCACTTCAATTGCGCGGTAAGTGAACTTCAGCACTTCTTCAACAACGCGGTCAGATGTTGCTGCATCCTGGCAGTGCGCCATGCGCGTCTGAACATCCACCAGCAGCGCATCAATCAGTTTGATGGTGTAGTAATGCTCTTGCTTGCCTTGCGTGGAAGTGCGGTAGAAGTTGATATAAGCTTCTGGCAGTTTCTCGCCGCTCACCAGGGCATTGAACAGCAGCGGAGACGTGCGGTCTTGTTGCTTCGTAACGATAATTGGACGGTGAACACGCTGACCGGTTGGCTGGCCGCTTTGCGGGTCACGAGGGACAGTCAGCACGTGATCCAGTTCCTGAACCAGGAATTCGTCAACGTGTGCTTCCTGCCAGGTGTTCCCTACAGAATCGGCAGTGTATGCATCTTTCGTAATGTGGCCCTGAGTTTCACCGTGAATCGACATATAAGCTGGAGTTGGCATATCGCTTTTCCTTTCCGTATTAAATTCAGTTGTTTTGATTCGTTTTAGCTTATCGCTAATCATTGCGATGCTGAGTATATTGCAACCACTATGCCAACTTTTATTATCGTTCAATATCAACAACTTAGAGCAATTGATATCTTTATCACTCCTTGAGTCCTTCCAATTTCTTAGAAAATTTTCTCATTTTTTAGAAAGCACGCTGATTTTTCATCAATCGCTTTTTACTCTCGGATAAAAGAATCAGGTCAGGGGCTGAACACCGTTTGATTAACGTCATTTGCGCGAGGCTCCGGCGCATGCATGTCACTGGGTTCCCGCCTGCGCGGGAACGACGAACTTCATACAGTTCATACGATTACCGTCATTCCCAATCCTCCCCCCAATTATTCCCGATTCTCTCCCCAATTATTCCCGATTCTCCCCCCGTCATTCCCAATTCTCCCCCGTCATTCCCGCGAAGGCGGGAATCCATAGAGCACCGGGTTAAAAGCACACGAAAATCATCATGGAACAGATCAGATCACAGCAAGGTTCAGGCCAATCTATCGAATCGTTCACAGCACCCAGACGAACCTCCGGCGCATCAACGTCACTGGGTTCCCGCCTGCGCGGGAACGACGAACTTCATACAGTTCATACGATTACCGTCATTCCCAATTCTCTCCCCAATTATTCCCGATTCTCCCCCCGTCATTCCCAATTCTCCCCCCGTCATTCCCGCGAAGGCGGGAATCCATAGATCGCCGGGCTACAAACACACAAAAATCTTCATTGAACAGATAAAACCTCAGCGAACTTCAGTCCTTCTATCGAATCGTTCACAGCACCCAGACGAACCTCCGGCGCATCAACGTCACTGGGTTCCCGCCTGCGCGGGAACGACAAACAAAATCACCAAATTCATTTCATTGCGCACTTGGTTCAAGAAATACGGGTTGTATTTATGATTGACCCTGCTTTTCAGTGTTTTTGTTTTAGGCATTTCGTTACACTAAGGCACTAAAAATAAAGGATGTCCGCATGAAATTTTACAGGCTAGGACTTGCATGTACGCTGCCATTATTAGCGGCCTGCAATGACAACAATTCACCCATCAAAATCACCAGCGAGACGGTATCGCAGCAGCGACTTGATACCATTGTCGCCAATATCGAAAAGCGTTACCCCGAGGCAACCCAAGAACAAAAACAAAACGCCGCTGAAGTGGTGGTTCGCGCGATTGAGAATTTGGTGTTTGTTGAAGGCGGCAGCTTTGAGATGGGGGATTTTCGTGCCCCTTGTGAAATTCCTAGTCGAACTGAGAATCGCATGGACTGGACGCCCGAAGCCAGTTGCTTAAGTTCTCCGGGTAGTGCCTTTGACGGTTCAAAACACCTCCATCTGGTCACATTGGATTCCTACTCGATCTCAAAATTTGAAACCAGCTTTATGGATATGGAGTGGATGCGACAGATTAATGGGTTACCGGTTGCAAGAAATAAACTAAATGGTTACATGCCCATATCCGGTAAATACCTGAGTCGCTCTGACGAGGAATATGAAAAGCTGATCAATTATCATACAGAACACACTGTCGCGACAGGGACAAAGGCTTGGCAGGAAGCGAAAGACTATTGCCAGTGGCTGGGGGAAATTTCAGTCCTTCCCTTTGACTTGCCAACCGAGGCGCAGTGGGAGTTTGCTGCTCGTAGTCGAGGTCAGCATAAATATTACGCAACGAATAATGGTTACAGACTACTTTCAGAAAGTAAATATTTTGACCCTGAACTGAATAGATATATTGAAGTATCAGATTTAGACGTTAACAGTAGCACTGCGCCTGAAAAAAACTTAGGTAAATTCCCCCCTAACCCGCTGGGAATATATGGTATGAGCAACAACAGACCCGAGTGGGTCAATGACTGGTATGACAAAGATTACTACTTACAATCACCCGTTAATAATCCTCAGGGTCCCGATTCTGGTGAGGACAAAGTAATGCGTGATGGCTTTACCTTCGGACGAATTGATAAATCCCCCAATCAAGACTTTTACGTTTTAGCAGATACTTTTCGATGTGTTGTCAAAAAAACTGATGAATAAACGGATAAAAACATGGCCCTCTTGGGCCATAATTTTTACGCATACTGACTTGATTGACTCCGGTTATCAAGCATAGCTACTTGTTGCTCTACTTCTGAGCGCTTCTGATGAAAAGCCTGACCTTGCCGAGGGGGGAATGGCGTTTTGTCCATGTCTGCAACGTTGTTGGTTTCCATCAGCGTCATCACCCATTCATTGAACGCCGATTGCTGGCTGCCATCTAGAATGGCGTTAATCCGTTTCAGGTTATGGAACATCACCTTGTCACCCGATTGTTTTTTGCCTTCTGAATTCATGCGTTGCAGAATTTCTTCAAACTTATGCCAACTATACGTACTCTCGTGAAGCAGTTTATAAATCGCAGTTTCCTGTAATTCTTCATAATTAAATAGAAAGGTTCGAACCAAAGTATCGAGCATCATGCCAATTGCTTCGGGCAAGAGCTGGTTAAATGGAACGCCACTACGGACTGAATCATCAAGAATTCGCAATGCTAAAGTTTTCGCTTCTTCTTCCAAATAAGTAGATTCTTCTCGTAACAATCTTATTTGTGTAATCTTCTCGTTACCCAGTGATACCACCTGTTTCAAAGCTCCGACAGGGGAAGTGATCGCTGCTGATAAAGCAAACGCATAATACGTTGCCTCAACTAAATAATCATAAGCTGCTTCATTAATATTCTTCAGAACACGATAATCAACATATTGCAAGCCTTCCCAAATCACCTTCGCCAGATCCCAGAGCTTCCGGGCATCAATCGTGACCGAGACTCCACCGCCAGCGCCCACACCCCACACGAGTTTGGCGGAAACTTTCAGGAAAAATTTGCCTCTATCCAGATAAAGTGCGAATTCTGCAGTATAACCACCGCCAATGGCCACATTACCTTCGGTTTTAATTCCAGCCAGAACCGAAAATTTTTCGCCATTTTCTTTTTTTGGGGATTGCCATTCGATATCTCCGGCAAACTCACCACTGAACTGAGCACCGGCAAAGACATCGGCTTTGACACCGATTTGTCCGCCTTCTGTCGTCCCCATTTCCACCCGGCGACTGAACATCACGCCTAAGCCACTTCCGTTTGATCGATGTCGTTTGGCGTTTGGATCAATCATCACGCCAATATCATCATCGGCTGTTGGCCTACCATTGCCGATACCTGCCCCGACCTGAGCCGAAGTGCCTAAGAAGCATCCCACCTTTAACCTAACATTCACCCGAAAACAACCAAATGAGTAAATTGCTGGCTGTTTGTTCTTATCCATATAATGAAGTTGTACTGCTGTGCCTGCATCACTGGGTAAATAAAGGTTAGAGGTAACCGCAGCCTCTGCGACAGAAAATGCCGCCGAGGCACTGATACCCAAATCTATTTTTCCTTGTGCATTGCCATTTTCATCTTTTTTCAATGGATTCAGATTGGCATCCAAAGACGCCTGCATTCCCCAGCGCCCCAGTTGGGCCTCAGGCGTGACTGCAAACCATGTATTGCCCTCTTCATTGTGAATCGCATGCGTAGATTTCCATTCAGCGATTTTGTTACCCGGTGCGACCCACTCATTGAGTTTAATACCGATACTTTCCCCTAAGCGAGTCCGGTTTTCTTTATTTTTAAAATCACGTTGAATGGCCTTCCCCAACGCCTTGAAATCTCCTTTTTCAAATGCATTTGCGAAAGAAGTGCCTCCGAATGGCATCCAACTGAGCTTGGTTTTGTAGACACGCTCTACGAACTCCCCTCTAAGATAAAAAGTCCCGTCACGCGCCACTGAATAGACTTCTCGCACAGAATGACGAATAGGAGGCTCACCTAATTGGTGAAAGGCATCCAGTCTCCCTTCTTTCTTGACCGACATCGCTTGAAGATTCGCTTTTTTTGCGCCATGCTTCGTTTTCTGATTATCCTGAGCTTTTCCTGCTAAGGCCTCCCACTTCGTAAGCTCGGCTTTGATTTTTGAAGAAAGCTGTTCTTTCATTGACTCTGTCGAGCTTTCGTTTGAAATCCAGTTCCCATAATTTTCGATATATTTGAGGCGAGCTTTGAGTTCGGTCACTTTGGCTTGGGCAAGTTTAGTGTTCTCAGCATCTCGCTCTTTTTGTGCTTTTTCCTGACGTTTCCTTTCCGCTCTCACAGCAGCCTTATTTTTTGTGCTGGGTATCGGTAGCAGACCTGCATAAGCGAGATCCTGGCATAACGCTTCACGCTTAAGAACGTGCGCCTCGAGTTCGGCTTTTGTTGCAGTGGTTGGCGGCGCACTGTTCACCACATCCATATAACATTGAAAAAGCGTTTGAGTTTGTTCGATTTCCTGTTCTAGTTCTTTAACAGCTTTTTTATCAAGAACATAGAATTGATGCACCGGATCACCTGTTAAGAACACAATGTCTTCAACTTCTTTCGGTTGACACAGAGGCTCCCTTTCAAGGGTGCATGTTTCTGCCGGAGGGGACACAGAAGCCACCGGCTCAACCGGAAATGTGGGTTCTACAGGTCCAGATACCGGGGGCTCAGGCAGCTTTATGGTGTCACCTGCGCGGATAAAATCAGGATTCGGCTGGTATTGAGGATTTAGCTGCAATAGAGAATTAAAATCAATCTGGTGCTCAATGGCAATTTCAAGCAGCGTATCACCGGGCTGCACAGTATATGTCGCTGTCATGATGGTTGATTCCGTGACCATTGTTGAAGGATGGTTTGCATCGTGTTTCGCTGGGATTCAGACAGAGCCCAGCGCACCACCTCTGACGTGGAGGAAGACGAAGACAATTTGATTATCGGCGCGCTGAGCCAGCTTTTATCGAACCACTGAATTTGCGACAACAGAGGGAAGAACTGATGTCGTTGTGTGTCTTGCATTGAACCAAGCAAAGGAACTAATGCTCTGGGGTCATAAAAGCGAAATATCACTTCTGCGTTGCCTTTCTCCACGATGATTCGTTGTCGTAAAGTCTGCATAAGATCACTCGTTTCAACGGTGTCCGGTGCGATAAGCAAACAACCGCATGGCGCGGCAATCATCGCTTCACGACAAAGTTGAATGGCCGGTTCACTGCGACGCAATGAGATCAGCATCGGACTGTATTCCAATTGAGCAAGCCGAGTTTGTGAAAATAACTTTTGAGCATCAAGCGAATCCAACACACGGCTGAGCTGTGCCTCCCAGTCTGGCCATAACAAGGGCTCAAACAGCACATAGGCGTTTTGATCTGAAGCGGGCAACATGGGGTTGGCTTGCTGAATCTGCCATTCCTGCTTTAACGGTGCAATTGACATGTTTTCCCTCTTCCGCATTCACACAGTTCCATCATCAGTACGCCCTCTTCGATCATGCTCTGAAAGACAGCAGACGTGATTACAGGTGGCTTTAATCGTGAAATCGATAGTCCAATCGGACTCAGAGCGCTCACGCCTTGATTGCTGCCAGCAGCGGCGCCAGGATTCAGGTCGACCTTGCCCCCTTTCAGGGCCACGTCACTCACGCCATTGAGCGTAATCGCCGTGCCGTAGAATTCGATTGCCCCGCTGCTTTTGAGCACCAATCCGGCAGCACCGACTTCCACTCGGATTTCATCAGCAGAAACAACCGCAGCTTCACCTTCTGCACGGATTGAAGTATCACCTTGGGTTTCAATATGAAAGCCGCCACCAACCGTCAATTGATCGTTACCTCCGACTGAAGTGGATCGGGACGCGAGGATCACCGTGGTCAGATCCGCACCAATCTCCAGTGTGTCGCTTTGACCCAGTTGAACCCGCCGGTGTGCTTCCAACTGACGGTGCTGGTTACCAGCAACATTGACGACTTCATTGGCCTGATGATTCACCGTGACATCCTGATCGACCTGTTCGATCAATGTCTGCTCATTGAGTGACGTTTTATTCCCGTGAATCAGTTCTTTCCGATCGCCCTGAACTGCAATCTCACGATGCTGTACAACCTTCAACTCGTCATCCTGTCCGATATGGCTGAAACGGTCATGCAACACCAGTGTGTTCATATCTTTCTGCGCGCGCAGATACAGCTCTTCCTGATTGGTTTCATCATCCAGGCTGATTTCGTTGTAACCCTCGCCTTTGTGGGTTTTCGAACGAATCGTGGTGCGGGTTTTCTTCAGCGGCAGATCGTACGGCGGACGATGCAGGCCGTGATACACCGACCCCGTCACCAGCGGCTGATCCGGGTCCCCTTCCAGAAAAGTGACGACGACTTCATGACCGATGCGCGGCAGGAAAACGGCCCCCCAGCTTGGCCCGGCCAGGGTCTGACTGACACGTACCCAGCACGTAGAGTGCTCATCCATCCCGCCCAGGCGGTCCCAGTGGAACTGCACTTTGACCCGGCCCAGATTATCGGTGTAGATCTCTTCAGTCTCAGGCCCCACCACCACAGCAGTTTGCGGCCCTTCGACCACAGGCGCTTTTTGCGCAGGAGCCCGGTAAGTCAGGTCGGCCGGGAAGGCGATGAATTCATTGTGATAGGTCGTTGGCTCGCCGCTGCGTTCTTCGGCATGCACCTGCGGATCACGCCCGTAGTGCTTCACTTGCAGCAAGATAAAATCACGGTTCAGCGACTGGCGCGGGTGACTTTCCATCACAAAGCTGTAGCCGGGGATGAAGCGCATCACACAGCCCACCGCCTTCAGCTCGGTGCCGGACACTTTGTGAGCCGAGAGACGATAATCGGCCTGCTGCATCCCCTGTGGCTGCTGATGATAACGGCCCGGATACTGGTATACCGCTAAATCTATATAGGAATTTTCAGCTTCGAAATCAGCAGCGCTGGCCATCAGGCTGGTATGGGGTGTGAGGTGATGATAGTCGGTTTGCGACACCGCACCGGTATGAACGCGCGTGGCAAAATCAGCCTCAAAGATGTGTTCGCGGTCCGGCACACCGCCGGCATCACCGTGGTACAGAATCGCATGTTCACTGGTATCGGGCACCAGCGTCGCGTTTTCCGGTGTGCTGACCAGCTCGCTGATAAGCTCATTCTTGTCCACAATCACCAGCTCATGGCCGGTTTCGCTGTGGTCAAAGAAATACCAGAGCCCGTGCTGCGCCATCAGACGATGGATAAATTCTAAATCCGTTTCACGGTATTGCAGAATGTATTCCTGCTTTTCACCGGCATCCGCCAGCATACGAAACGCCGTGACATTGGCTTCTGCGAGTACCGACTCAATGATCTCATTGAGGGTCAGATCCTGAAAAATCCGGCAGTCCTCGCGCTGGGTCAGGAACCATAAATCCGGCACCAGCACCAGTTCATAACGGTTGAACTGACGGCCACTGCCTTTAAACCTGGCTTCTTTCACGATCCCGTGGAAATAACGGGAGACATCCCGCCCCTGACCGAGCAGCTTCAGCACGCCGGCTTTACGGACCAGATCATCCAATGCAATATCTGCATCACGTGAAAGCAATGACACTTTCACTTCGAATGGCTGAAACAGACGTTCTTCCACTTCAAAGCTTTCAACGCGGAAATCATGATCGGTTTCTTCGATTGAAAAGGAAAATTGAACCTGATGACTCATTACTTTTACCTGATGCAAAGATGACGAAGGGGCCAACTTTGGCCCCTTTCTATTTTTGGTTTACCGAATTATGCTTCGCGTGGTGCGCGCCAGTCGTCGTTACCCGCAGTACCACAAACTTCGTGGGTCACTTCAATTGCGCGGTAAGTGAACTTCAGCACTTCTTCAACAACGCGGTCAGATGTTGCTGCGTCCTGGCAGTGCGCCATACGCGTCTGAACATCCACCAGCAGCGCATCAATCAGTTTGATGGTGTAGTAATGCTCTTGCTTGCCTTGCGTGGAAGTGCGGTAGAAGTTGATGTAAGCTTCTGGCAGTTTCTCGCCGCTCACCAGGGCATTGAACAGCAGCGGAGACGTACGGTCTTGCTGCTTGGTGACGATGACCGGACGGTGAACACGCTGACCGGTTGGCTGGCCACTTTGCGGGTCACGAGGGACAGTCAGCACGTGATCCAGTTCCTGAACCAGGAATTCGTCAACGTGTGCTTCCTGCCAGGTGTTCCCCACAGAATCGGCAGTGTATGCATCTTTCGTAATGTGGCCCTGAGTTTCACCGTGAATTGACATATAAGCTGGAGTTGGCATATCGCTTTTCCTTATTCGTAATAAATTCAGTTATTTTGATGCGTCAGCGCAAATCGCGCTTCATCGTTGTGATGGTGAATACATTGCAACGACCATGCCAACTTTTAATATCGTTAAAAATCAACAGCTTAAATCTATTGATGGAAATAAGATTAAACCTGCCTTTCTCATTTTTCAGAAAATAATCTCATTTTTTAGAAAATCTTTATCAAAATTCAGATCAGGAAATGCTTTACTCTTTCCCACTTTTATTTAGGATCCAGTTTCGAAAATCCTGTGTAGCGCACGCTTATTTAGTGAATTCTGAAACCTCTGCCACACTTTTCGCATTCCGTGAAATTCACAGCCTTCACTGTCATTTTTCCTATAAAAAAGCTCACATCGAAACCTTCAGATGCAGGATCACTGAACGGATTGTCATATCCACATGAAATAGTCACTAATTCAGCCGCTTATCCCCCGCTCTGCCGCCGTCAGCAAATTTTGAATCTGCTTATAATCAGGGCTTTCCACGACTCGAATTTGATGGACCTATGATTAACGTAAATTTAGCTTCTCTGATTCAACGTCTGCATCCCATCGCAAAAGTTGCGCTGGAAGATGCAGCGGCACTTGCTGTTTCTGAGCGATCCACGGAAGTGGCAATTGAGCATTACCTGCTAAGCCTGCTCGAACGCCCGAACAGTGATTTTGATAAGATTCTGTCGAGTTTTGACTGCTCGGAAAATTTAATCCGCCAGTCGCTCAATGCGTCATTACAACGCAGCGACAAAGCGGCGGGAGGGAAACCTGTTTTTTCTGCACTGCTGATTGAATGGCTGCAGGAAACCTGGCTCATGTCGTCGATTGATTTAGGCCAGCAGCAAATCCGGACGGGTGCGCTGTTACTGACGCTGGTGAAAAATCCGATCCGTTACGGACAACACGACATCCAGGAGCTGTTTGAGCCGATCAACAGCGAAACCCTGAAACGAAACTTTGATCAATTCACCGCAGATTCGATTGAAGCACAGGTGGCCAATACAGAAAGCAGCGAACCGCGTCAGGAAGGTTCTGCGCTGAACAAGTTCACCATCGATTTCACTGGCAAAGCGCGGGAAGGCAAGATCGACCCAGTCTTCTGCCGGGATCGTGAAATCCGTCAGATCATCGATATTCTGGCCCGCCGCCGGAAAAACAACCCGATTGCCGTGGGTGAACCGGGTGTGGGTAAAACCGCCGTGGTTGAAGGTCTGGCACTGAAGATTGTCGAAGGGGATGTACCGGATATTCTCAAAGGCGTTGAACTCTTTGGGCTGGATATGGGTCTGCTGCAAGCTGGCGCCAGCGTCAAAGGTGAATTCGAAAAGCGCCTGAATGCTGTGCTGGAAGAGGTGAAAAACTCTCCGACACCCATCATTCTCTTCATTGATGAAGCCCATACGCTGGTTGGCGGGGGGGGTCAGGCAGGCGGCAGCGATGCAGCAAACCTGCTGAAACCGGCTCTGGCCCGGGGTGAAGTGAAGACCATTGCCGCGACCACCTGGTCTGAATACAAGAAGTATTTCGAAAAAGATCCGGCCCTGGCCCGTCGTTTCCAACTGGTGAAACTGGATGAGCCTTCACCGAAAGAAGCCGCACTGATCATTCGTGGTCTGCGTCCGGCCTACGAAAAAGCACACAATATTTATGTCCGTGACGATGCGATTGCGTGCGCTGCCGAAATGTCCTCCCGCTATATATCCGGGCGTCAGTTGCCGGATAAAGCCATTGATGTGCTGGATACAGCATGTGCCCGCGTGAATATCAGCCTGCGTTCTACTCCGGCAGCCGTCGAAAGCCTGCAACAGCAGATTGCTTCCTCTCAGCGCGAGCTGGATGGCCTGAAGCGTGATGAACTGCAACAGACCGGCGATAAGAAAAACGCCACGCTGATCCCGCAGATTGAAAGCCAGATCGAGACGCTGACAGCAGAACTGGCAGAACTCACTGCGCAGTGGGAGCAGGAAAAAAATCTGATTGATGAAATGATCAGCCTGCGCCAGAAGCTGCACATTGCAACCGGCGAAGCAGAAGCTGCGGATGAAGCGTCTGAAGACGACCCACATGCGGATCTGGCGGATATGGATGAGGCGTCAATTCGTGAAGCGATTCTGCGTTGTCAGCAGGCGCTTGAAGCGTGCCGTGGCGAAGAGGCGCTGGTTCACTTTGAAGTCGGCCCGGCTGAGATCAGTCAGGTGATTGCAGACTGGACGGGTGTCCCTGTCGGGAAAGTGCTGAAAGATGAGTCGGCTTCTGTCCTGACGCTGGGCGAATCACTTGCCGAAGTGATCAAAGGTCAGCCATTTGCCATTGACTCACTGAGTGAAGGGATCCGCGCTGCGAAAGCTGGCCTGATGAACCCGGATGCCCCGATGGGCGTTTTCCTGCTGGTGGGCCCGAGTGGTGTCGGTAAAACAGAAACGGCACGCGTGATTGCTGATCAGCTGTTTGGTGGTGAGCGCTTCATGACCACCATCAACATGTCTGAATTTCAGGAAAAGCACACCGTTTCCCGTCTGATTGGCTCACCTCCGGGTTATGTCGGCTACGGTGAAGGCGGCATGCTGACCGAAGCCGTTCGTCAGCGTCCTTACTCGGTTGTGCTGCTGGATGAAGTTGAAAAAGCCGATCCGGAAGTCCTGAATCTCTTTTATCAGGTATTTGATAAAGGCGTTCTGAACGACGGTGAAGGCCGTGCCATTGACTTCAAAAACACCCTGATCCTGATGACCAGTAACCTGGCCACACAGGAAATTGAATCACTGGCGCAGCAAAGCGACGACATCACAGCTCCGCAAATCGGCGATGCGATTCGTCCGGCGCTGAATCGTTATTTCAAACCGGCGCTGCTGGCCCGGATGAATGTGATTCCTTACCTGCCGCTGGCAGATGATGCCATGACCGACATCATCGGACATAAGCTGCGTAAACTGGGCGAGCGCCTGAAAACGCACCATGATCTGACACTGGCGTTTGAGCAGGATCTGATCGACTTCGTGCTGGGCCATTGCCGCCTGAGCGAAACCGGTGCGCGGAACATCGATGCGGTCATCAACCGTCAGCTTCTGCCTCAGCTGTCCACGGAACTCTTGTCGCATCAGGGTGAGGACAGCCCGCACACCACGCTGACTATTTCTGTCGATGAACAAGGATTGATCGAGTATGCCTTCAGCTAATACTGGAGAACTCAATAACCTGTTACTCGCGATCAGTCAGACACTGGCCGATCGCACCCAGCTGGCGTCCACCATGGACGCCATCCTGGGGGCGGCGCGTCAGCTGACACAGGCCCGGCACGGCATTATGTACGTGCTGGACCAGACCGGACAGGCATTGGTTCCCCTGAGTGTTCACAAACATGAACAACCTTTGCATGAGCATCCGTGGATGCCGTTGCAACTGGATTTACTGACCGACAATGATCCGTTCAGTTATGCTATAACAACCGGAGAAATTGTGCTGATCAATGAGTTGTATGCCTACTCCGGCTACAACTGCGACACCATTTATCAGCATGAAGCCGCGATGGATTTACGCAGTGCCAATCTGCTGGCCTGGCCGTTAAAAGATCATCAGAACCTGACGGTTGGCTTGCTGGTGCTGTTTGATCTCTGTCTGATTGACGACGAGCAGTCCTTGTCGGTGTTCACCAAACTGGCCGGGACCAGTATTCGTCAGGCCATGCTGCTGGATACGTACCACACCAGTCTGCGCAGTCTGGAAGCAGACAATGCAGCACTGAACCGGGAAAATCAGCAGCTCAAAGCCCGCAAGAAAGCCAATTACACTGGCCCCATTGCGGAAAGTGAGCCGATGCGGGACGTTCTGGGACGATTGCAGCGGATTCTGACCTTACCGGTCGATGTTCTCCTGCGGGGGGAAACCGGTGCAGGTAAAGAAGTGATTGCCCGCTATATTCACGACAACTCCGACCGCGTCGATCAGCCGTTCATTGCACAGAACTGTGCCGCGATCCCTGAGCAGTTACTGGAATCAGAATTGTTCGGCCACAAAAAAGGCGCGTTTACCGGGGCAGATAAAGACAAAAAAGGGCTGTTCGAAGCCGCGAATGGCGGCACACTGTTTCTGGATGAAATCGGCGATATGCCACTGTTATTACAGGCAAAATTACTGCGTGTTTTACAGGAGCGGAAAATCCGTCCTATCGGAGGAAGTGAAGAGCGAAGCATCGACGTTCGGGTCGTGGCGGCAACTCACTGTCATCTGATGGAAAAAATCCAGAAGAATGAATTCAGGGCCGACCTGTTTTATCGCCTGAATGTGTTCCCGATTACGCTGCCACCGCTGCGGGATCGGCCTGCAGATATTCTGCCGCTGGCAGAACATTTTGTGACACTCACCAGCCAGAAACTGGGACTGGACAGCGAACCTGTGCTGAGCAAAAAAGCACGCAAGCGCCTGATGGATTATGCGTTTCCCGGCAATGTGCGTGAACTGCGCAATATTATTGAACGGGCCGTCTTACTGTCGGATTTCGAAACCGTCGATACCGTCGAACTGGGCGATGAAGAAGCCTATATGCTGAGTGAACTACCGGCAGAGATCCCGGAAGAAAGTGTGTTCGACAGTGAATTGCCGGAAGTGGATATGGGATCGCTCAAAGATTCTGTGATTCAGTATGAACGGACCGTGATTATGAAAACCCTGGAGCGCTTCAACTGGCAAACCAAAAAAGCTGCGGAGTCGCTGGCCGTTCCGCTGAGCACACTCAGCCATAAAATTAAAAAATATGAAATTCTGCCCTAACCCTGAGCGCTCAGGTTTGACTTCGCCAACCACCCCGAATGTTCGTCGGGGAGGCTGGCGTGATTCAACCGCTTGAGCCAGGCGCTGGAATCAATCCTCTGAATGAAGAACCTGAAGCCGACCGTTGCGCGCCATATCCCCATACCGTAGCATAGTCACCAGTTGCCTCGGCATTCGATCCCCAGACTTTACTGTCTGTCCCTGTTGCAATCGGGTCAATTGCCCATTCGGACCCGTCATCAGCCAATGCACTGCCACTCAATGCGATCAGCACTGAAACGATGCGCGTTTCTTGTTTCATTTTTCCATCCCTTTGATCTCTGTGAACCACATATGTACGCAAGTGTATTACGCCATAGGCACTCAGTTGCTATAGCGCATATCCATTCAGCCTATTTTCATTGACTGAGGATCACTGGTGAGCTCTGGCAATGGCGAGAAATGATTCGGTGAGATTATGGAGAAAACAGTAAATCTGAGCAGAGAAAATGAATGGCTGATTAAGTGTAAATTGGCCTATCTTCAACAAGCCTAGTTATAAAACATTTAAACTGACATTTTAATCACTAGATAATTTAAAAGTCATCACTTTAATATATGATGACTTTAATTATTAAAATATTTTTTATAAGTCAGCCATTAAAGTTAAATGGGCTATTCTCCAGACCAAGTATCTAACAACTCTTCTCTTTTATCATTCATAACCCTTAATTTTCTTCTATCTGCATTGATCCATTCGATCAGATTATTATTATCATGTGGTGCTAACTTCAGCTCCTCAAGTCTCACTTTATTAATTCTGATTTTTTCATCTGATGATATATCATCTCTTTCGCTTGTTTTGATCTCTGCAATTGCATTCTTAATTATTTTATCATCAACTTTGAACCAATTATTGACAATAGGACGCCGATTGTTCACAGTCCTTGTGTTTTCAATATACAGCTCAGATGAAGACGAATTATTTAAATTTGTATTATCGACACTAGAGACGTCGACATTCAAAAAGAATGCATTAACTTGACTGGTTTTATGACCTAATAAAGGCTTCAGCCCGTAAACAGAAGTCCCAAACATATTAATGTACTTCAAATCAAATTCAACACCCCAAATGTCAGCGCCTTCATCTTCCATACCATCCAACCATGGCTCCAATTGCTGGTCGGATAAATTATCAAAATCATTCTGTATTGACTTGACAAATTTATGTTCAGAATCTTCAGAATAAATTTCAGAAGTAAATGAGTATTTGCGGCCTATTTTTTTCACCTGACCAACGCGATAAATAGATTTTACTTCGGTCAAATGCATAGAGGCACTCCCTTTCCACTGTTCCCGTACCATATTTAATTTAATTCTTACAGGAATGATGTTCTCTTCAATTAAGTTGTAATCTTTAAATATCTTTTTGTCAACTGAAGGTGTCCGAATAATTATACGGACTTTAGTTTTTGAATCCCAGTTAAAGTCTCTTGCAGTGTCAGATAACGCTTTTGTACCAAGGTACGGCTGCGGAGGCAGGAGTGGATTGAAATTTGAAAACGTCTCCCTAGTCCTACGGCCGGTCTTTAATTCATCCTGGATAATACTGAAATAAACTTTTTCTGAATCAAAAAGCTTCGGATATTTAACCTTATTACCCTTTGTCGGATTTTCATCCTCTAAAAACCCTTCTTCAATTAATAAGTGGTCGCCAATCACTCTTTTTCCATTAAAGTTATATTCTCTATTTGGAGAAAGAGACAGCTCAAAAAAATGCTCACTTTCATCATCAATCGATGATAAATGCTTAACTTCAGGGAAACTAACTGATTTATTTACTTTTCGATTTCCTTTTACATGGAGACTATAATGGTATTCAATTGTCCAATCAGTCCCAGAGAACAGATAATTTAAAAAATCATAACCCTTTCCAAACATGCTTTGCAAAACTGGATTATTATAATATGCAATGGGACGAGTACCCATGATTTGTTGAGCACCAAAGAAAAAACTCGGTTCAATAATAACGCCATACAGCTTATTCGGAACTCTGAAGTTCATCGCGCTTTTTTCGTGTTTCAGCAGCTCGCTAATTTGCAGCTCTCTGACATACTCTGTATTTTCTGAAGCAATTGTTTCAGTAAAATCACCGCTACCAAAATCAGCACCCGTCAAAATTCCTGTTGCCTTTGCTCTTGCTGTAATTGGTAAATGAAAAATGTTTTCCTCACCAAGCTCTTTTTGGATAATTGGATGATCAATATTTAAAATAGCAACAATTCTTATGCTATCAAAGGGAGAGATTTTTTGCTCTCTATCATTTAGATAAAAATCTCTGAAATATGTCCAATCCTTTTCTCCTGGTTTCTTCGCCGACATAATAACATGTTTAAAAATGTCATTATCTAAGTCTATTGGTAGTTTCACTGTCAATAGCTTGACAAAATCATCAATATTTTCACTCCCAATATAGTGAATCGGGAAAAATTTCTGATAATTACCATACTCTTTTTTGTAATTTGATATCTTTTTATCGCTGCCAATCAAGTTTCTGAATAAATTTTGGCCATTCGTGATGATATATCTTCCTTGCGCAATATTTGCATCTGTTGAATCTAAAACCCATTCGCCATCAGCTTTCATAGCTTCAAGCCAAAAATCATCCAAATTAACAGGTGAGAAAAAATTGAGTTTTAGATTCCAATCATCACTTAAAATAAAGCTCTTTATATAACCTACAATGTTGAATTCTTTCTTAATTTTATCCGAATGATTAGGCGCTAGATGAACCTCAAGTTGATACCTCTTCAACAATCGAATCAACCCATTCAGTGCCATTGATCGTTTTATATAACTTTTTGTAATTGGTGCATCTAAGTCCCCAAACTGAAAAGACTCAATCATTTTTAACGATTGAATGGCATCAACTTCACCTAAGTTCTTAATTGAATTTTTTAATTTATTCTCACCTTCATAGAAATAGTCATAGGTGATATCTGCAATACTAACTAGTCCTTTGGCTGTCTCAATTATCAATCCTGCAAGCGCTGCACCAACCGGAAATGCTACGCCAGCCATCAACATAATTGAGTCAAGTATACTGTTTGCTGAATTATAATTTGAATCATTATAACCCAACTCAGATTTAATTAATGATTTCCTTGCATTTTCTACTAACGACAAGCCGACTCGACTTGGTGGATAATCATATAAAGTGCTAAAGTTCAGTACTATTTCCACACGTCTGTTTTTGCTTCGATTCTCTTCAGTATCATTAGGAAACTTATTATGACTTTCACCATACCCTGTAGAAACAATGCTATTATTCCAAGCGGATTTACTTTTTTCTGTCATTTTTCAAGCAAATAATCTCTCACTGCATTTGCTCTTCGAATAGACAAATCGAGATTATACGCTTCAGTTCCTGTATTACATGTATATCCGGCCACATTAATCATTATTGTATCAGGAAGCTTGGAAAGCAGATCTGACAATTCAAGTAATCCTCTAACTACTTCTTTATCAGATAAAATGATTGTATCACTGTCAAAGTTAAATCTTGTACTGATTAGCTTTACAGAAAGTTCACTCGAACCCTCATCCGTCTCAAAATAATTTGAATCAGTCCCCAAGCCTCTAACACTATTGTTTATCTTGTCAATATTTTCTAAATGCTTATCGATTTTTTCGCTATTTATATCATTAATATCAGTGAGCTGATTTGTAGATGCAGATAGAACCTTATATATATACTCTTCAACTTTTAATTCAAGCGAGGAATTATTTTTCTTAACTTCATCTTGCTTCTTCAATGTATCGTTAAAGTTATAGATTGCAGTACCAATCGTCATGGACTTATCAACAACGCCATGTATAGCATTTGCACCATCTGCAGATTTTTTTAAGAATCCATTCGCTTTTGATAAAAAGGAATGCTCCCCGATCAGATACGGCTTCAATTTTTCAGGTACTGTAATATACCCTTTGACTTTTTCTCCTAATGGTTGAAACACATCTTTAAATTTATCTTTTACCACTAATGGTACGATCTGAGGATCATCTAATAGATGATGTATTTTTCTAACATGTAAGTAACTTGTATTTTTTAAATTCTCATTTTTAGCTGCATCAATAATTGAATGAATAGAATTACCAACACCAGCTATAGCGACCATCGAACGATACAAAGTATCATCTTCTGATTTCAACATTGATAAACTTGAAAAGACCAATTTAGACTTGATATTCCAGGCCGTTTGGCTGGTACAATTACCAATAATATTTTGATATTGGCCTTTATACGTACTCCAATGATTAAGAATTGACTTTGCTATATCACTATCTTGTGATTTTTTCACTTCGAGATCATCATTCAAGTCATTTTTATCATCGGTTAAACGAGAAATTAGCTCCTGGAAGTACTCCGGAACATGATTTAACAATGCCTCTTCAACACTGATTGGCTCACCATTTATCAATGCACTCTTCCCAAAAGCGGTTCTGATTGGTAAGTCAAACACTTTCTCTTTAATGGAATACCCTTTCCTTATATCCAATCCTTTATTAGACAGTGTACGCCTTAATTCAGGACTAAATGATTCATTAAAGGAAATGTCAAAACGTGCGTATTTATCAAAAACCTCATCAGGATCAAATTCATTTTCTATCCAAAATGTAGCAGTACAAATTCTTCGTGAATCATTATTTTTTGAGGTATTCAACACTTTTACTTGGCTAACAGGTCTAGAAGACTGTCCAGTTTTGCTTCCAGATATTTTCATAAATGATGGAAAATCTGAAATTTGAACTAATGCACCATCAAAATATTCACTTCCAAATGTTAAAACAATTGTGTAAAATTTTGGAATTTCTACAACTTTAATACTACCAGTGATTTCTTGATCATACCAATCATTATATGCCTTTTCATATCCAAAGTCTGCATTAATGAATTTACCAATAAGCTGAGATTTACCCTCTGGTAATCTTATCCGTTTAGGTAAGATGTTTATCTCATGAGACTCATCTAGAACACTTAATTTACCTGAAAGATGAGATAACCAGTCCTGTCCGTAACTTAATAAGTACAATGGTACAAGCTGACTCGGAAAAAATTTCATTTTAGAAAATCGTTCCGAAGAATACTTTTGACTTGATGTCGGTAGAGATATCAGCGAAACATTTTCATTGATATTGTCGGATGAAAAAAATAAAACCCTTCCAACTTCATCCGTTGTTGCAATTGAATTCTTATCTTTTACACGATAGATAGCATTTCCTTTTCCATTATATGAGTTTTCTTTCACCGCATTCTGCCGCACTCCGTCTTTATCATTTTTGTTTGGTAAAAACAATGTCTGGAATGGCAAAGGAGCAAACTTTGCATTTTTACACACTTCCCCTTGATGATCATATAAACGACTCATGAGATATACACTAGGATCATCATACTTATTAATAGCCATTAATTATTCCTTACTACCAAATTTTATATTATTATATGTATTTCTATAATCTTCCTCGGTTGGTAACTTCGGGAAATAACCTGATAAGTTTTCTTTATCATAATCAATAAAATTATTTTTTGATAAGTAGATATCTGAAAAGACTGTTATTTCATAATCATCACCAGCATCATAATAATATATAATTGAATTGAATGCGCTGTTTTCATTTTTCCCTACTTTTCTATATAGCCTTTGGTCCTGAAATGCCCATCGCCCTGGCTGAATCACCCAGAAACCAAAACTTTTACCGACAGCATCAAATGGTTTTACAATTTGATACACAGTATAATCTTTATCATTCTCATTATAGTTGCAAGTAAAATACTTCCTGTCAGCACTATAATAACCACCACCGCTACATTCATCCGGTAAAAAACCACCTCTCAAAGGATTTTTAAAGCCGGGCATTTCATAAACAACTTGCTTGCCTTTACCTTCTATTTTTTTTGTATATTCATTCTCTTCTGTTATTCTGGAAAATACTTGGCTTCCATTTTCCACAGTAAATAATCGACCATGCCCTTTCTCGAAATCATCACCATATGTGTTCTTAAAAAAAGTGATTTCCTTTGAGTCCACATCCAAATAACCACTTCTGCCTGAATTATTGATTAAAGCTTTCTTACTATCGGTACTCCAATAATCGACTCTGCAGTCATATGGTGCGAGCTTAGTGCTTTTTCTCTTATGAATATCATACAAAGTACACCAAAACCCTTTATTAAAAGATGTTGTAACTATATACCTGCCATTCGGTGATCGACTTGGTTTGTTGATCCCACGTCTTGGCCAGAATGCACCTCCGAATTCCTCATGACTTGCGATTAATTTAACATCGGTTCCATTCAGGTTCATCGAGTAAACGTGGTTGTAATCTTCACTTTTATTTCTAGCCGTAAATAAAACCCTGGGTAAATTATAATCTTCATCCCATTGCTCATATTTTATATATTCTGGGATGTTAACTTTTAACTTCCAAACTGCAGGAGATAACTTTGATGTCCATTTTTTTATTTCATTTGACTCTACTATCAAACTTAGCTGGTAATTAAAATCTTTCTCTTCTTCATACTTCTTCTGAAGATATAAAAACAAATAATATGATGATGCACCAATAAAAATTGAACCAACCATAAGCCAAAATATTTTCTTACTTTTCATTGCTACCCTTTTCATTAATTTCTTGCTGCGTTCAGCCAAAGATTTCTGAGTTCTTCAATTTTCTTTGCTTCTTCGAAGGACTCTTCAACCATTTCAGCATGTTCAATTTCTTCACATTCGTCTTGATCGTTTGCCAGTTCTTCAAACGGAATGTCTGTAAAAATAAATTCAGCACCGTGTGGATCTTTGGGATTCGCAATAAATAACGTAAAACGCCCGTCTGTTGGTAAGCCCGTAAATAAAGCCTGACGCCAGCGAGAGTCTTCCCCATCATCGCTCGCTTCCATCAGAATTGATTGCTTCCATTCACTATTTTCGTCTTTCAAAACTGCGTATATCGGCGGAATTTTACCGAAAACAGAAGAAGCCAGACCCACTTCAACTTTGACAAGAAAACCGTCATTTTTACCATCCACATACACCACTGGCGTATTCGACTCAGCGTATTTGTCTTTCAACACACACTGTTCGGTGAGCCAGGACATATCCTCTTCGGTGACTTGATGCAGCTTGGCCGACTGAATGTCCGACGTGTGCTCCTGCGGTTCGAATGCTTTCCCTTGAGAGTAAATCGATAATTCATCCAATGGCGTCGCTGCAGCGCTCAGTTTTGCCGAGTCACTTTCCAGCGCCTCAATTTGCGTGTAGGTTTTCTGATCGGGTGAGAACATCAGTTGAATACCGCTCTCCCCTGCCTGAACTTCACCCGCAACTTTATAAGGCACCCAAAACTGAGGCAGGTCGAACCCGCTCGCCTCGCGATGTTCAATCACGGGCTGCGCTTTCTGCCGTTCGTACTGATCTCTGACACGGTAATATTCCGTATCAATATCTTTGTAATAACCCGCTTCGGTGATCTGAAGTTCGCGCCACAGTCTCCCTTTCCAGAACACATACAAATAGCCGCCTTTCAGTTCAGCTGCTTTTTCTTTGTCTTTGCTCTCGTCCAGATAAGCCAGCGCACGAACCGGAATCATCACCGTTTCCCACTCATCCATTTCCGTTTCGTTTTCTACCGGCATCAGATTTTCAGCCAGTAAAAAGGTCAGCGGATTTGGCAGCCCCTGCAATGGCACAACCAGATAAAGGTTCTTGGCTTCATTTTCCAAACCTTTAAATGTTGCCAGGGTACGATGTCCCGTTTTCATATCTGCAACGGCACGTGCAAGCTTCTGTGCCTGCACATCGGTTTTCGCCAGTTGAAAATAGGCGCGGTTCGACCCCCACTGCCCGGCCAGTTCCACTACCAGCTTGTGGTCGGGAACAGGTTCGATGGGTTGGTTCACCACGTTGCGGGGCAGCGGGGTGGTGTCTTCAAGGGGCTGATAATGTGCCTTGACGTATCTCACTTTTTCCATGGTTGTATTCTCATTTCTTATCGCACGGGCGAAGCTGATTCATGCGGGTTGAAGAGACGGGTCGCCAGAAAAGCAACCGCGAACTTCAGCATGAAGAAAACATAAGGGAAGCGCCTGAAGAAGGATCGTCAGACACAGATGATTCAGACGTGGGAAAAGCATGAAATGGAAAATTAAGTGATTCAGCACAGGTAAAGGGTACATCATGATGACGGTCTCCGAATCTGGGTCTGGCACCTGCTGGCTGAAAAGTGATGATTCAGGACAACAATGCATCTGCCGGGTTCTTTTTTATTGTCAGTTCAGGGAATGAATAAAGAAGTACGGTCATCAAGACGTACAGCGAAAACCCTAACAGATTGAATCACTTAATCAACTCATTTAATATCCTGCCGGTCTTCAATGCGTCAGCTTGAGACATTGAGTCAACAATCAGGATTCCTTTTCTCTCGCGCAGTTGAATCATGACGCAGTCCCAGTCGATGGCACTGTTAACGTCAGTGTCAGCATGGCCCGAGGGTGAATTGGGTGAATACGGATGAATGACAACTTATCTAAGAAGGCGACGGTTCTGTGCAATCAGTTAAATATCAGCGATAGGTGAACAAGATAACTCCTCACTGGATAAGGATTGGTCTTCATTGGGCGATAATTTTTCAAGAGGATTACCGGGGGAGATAAAAAATCACCGCCGAATGGCGGTGATTTAATTCATCAATTAATCACTTCAACGCTAATAGTTGCATCTGGTCCAGTTTTTCCATATTTATCATAATATTCACCAATACCGATCTGATACGTTCCAATAGACTTAGCATAATAATCTAATATTGCAACTGTATCATTTGACTCCCAGTCTTTACGAGTAAAACTCCCACCAGAACTGATATAATTCACAGAACCATGAATGGTCCTACTAAAAGTAATTTTTATAGTGACCATATTGTATTGTGAAACTTTATTACTTCCAGAAATATATTCAATACTTTTAATCAATGGAGAATCAAACACACTTAAACTCACAGTACTACCTTTACCAGGCATGCCATCATCTTTAGCAATATAACTGCCATCTTTCAGTTGAATCATTACTTCAGTATCTACGCCGGTTGGCGAAATATAATCTACTTCCCATGTGTTGTAATATCCCTCACGAACATTTTCAAAGTATCCGTGATTCCCTCCAACAGTTGCTGTTGCGATAAAGTCGTCAACAGACAAGTCAGTAATCTCTTCAGAGAAATTTATTTCCAGAGTCGTTCGCTTCGCCCCACCAATAACCTTATCATTAGCTACAAAGCTAGTAACCTCAGGCACTGTCCACGGCTCCACAACAAAATCAGTGTACGGCGTGCTGACTTCATTGCCTGCATAGTCAGTGGCCTTAATCATCAGATCATGTGTGCCTACGGCTGCCTTAAAGTCGAAGGTGTACACGCCGCTCGCTTCCGCCGGCTTGGTATAATCAGACGGGTTCGTGCCACCGTTCAGTGTTGCCACCACCTTGGTACTGTTCAGGTTCGCATCCTGAATATTGGCTGTTAAGCGAATGGTGTATTTGCCATCCACAGTCGGCATGACAGCCTGTTGCACTACCTGAACATTCAGAATATTCGGTCTTGCCATATCAACAATCAGTGGCGAGATGGTCACCGGAGAGCTTTCCCCCTTCAGGGTATAGCTTGGCAGTGAACGGCCCAGATTATCCAGAATCGACAGTTTCAGGTGATACGGCCCCTGCATACTTTCTGTCAGCGTCGCAATCTCAGTCGCCGTTGTCAGACCATTGAATGTGCCGGTCAGCGTAATTGGGCTCAGGCCCTCAGCCTGTGGATCCAGTGTCACCACGTAGCCTTTCACTTCTGCACGTGAATTCGGATCTGTCACTGTGCTGATGTTGAATGTCTGCGTATTGTTCGCCAGCACTATATTCGAATCTTTCTTCTGCGCACCCAGCAGTTCCAGCGTCGCTTGCGGTTTGAGGATATTGACAGTGAATTCTGTCTTATCATCCATACCAACATTATCTTCCGCTTCGATATACACCCTGAAACTATTCTTACTCCCAAGCTTTGCAGACTCAAATGCCAGTTGATGGATATCATCATCTGTGGAAGATTTCTCAATCGTGAAACTGTCACCCAAATCTTTCACGATATATTTAACGCTATTCAGGCCACTCGCTTCATCTGAGATATCGAAGTTCATCAGCACATTGCCATTTCCGTCAGATCCAATGCTATATACATCTGCGATGACTGGTGGGGCCTGATCAATACCCAACTCAATTTCAAATTTATCACTCACGTTTTCCCAATCATCTTCGACCCATGTTTTCACTGTCACACTATTTTTCAGATAGTCTGCATCCAGTACCCCATTAAAAGTTACGCAGCGATAAACAGGATCATCCTGACATTCTCCATAGTTTTCAAACTCACCGCTTTTTGCATTGAAATCATAGCGAGTATCACCCAATTCAACATAGATGTTTCCAAGGCTAGCCTCCTGACCCAAGCTTAATTTGATATTGAAAACGACTTGTTTACTATCGATGTAATCCCCATTTTTATTACGGTCTGTAATTTCAATCGTCGGCTTTGCCTTAGGGACCAGTAACTGAATCGTAGAATCTGCATCCAGTATTGTATTTCCGGCCAGATCTTTCAGTCCATTGAGTTTCACAAAGTGCTCAACAGCACCTTCACGAACTAAATCATCATATTTACCGGTAAATGTGTATGTAATCGTCTTATTACCGTTACTCCGCTGAATAGCCGTCGGTTCGTACTCTTTCAGGCCTTTCAAAAGCTTCACAGATGCTGTGTCATCCATGCCTGATAAAGCATCCGTGACAGAAAGTCTCAATGAAAGCATTTTCACACCCTCAACCGTATCCACCGCTTCTTTCTTCAGGATGAAGTTGTCTTTATTCGCGATCACTGGTGCATCAATATCCACCATGTTGAACGAGAAGATCTGGTCAACTTCAGCACCATTGCTTGCGGTTGTTCGGGTGATCAGCACCGGATTATTCGCCATATTACGGTCGATATTGTCGAACTGACACACAGGCGAGGCGGTGTTGGTGTACACCTTGTAGTAGCCTGACGTATCGTTATTCGGCGCGCCGTCACCGGTGTAATCTTCGCGCAGCCAGCATTCGAGTTTATTCAGAACCGCGCCTTCTGCATTCTGAATACCGAATTCAGCTCGCAGGCTCTGGCCAAAAGTGAATGTCCCGAAGTTCGCCGGGTTCAGAACGGTCAGACTGTAACCTTCACGCTGAACCGTCAGCGGACGGACGATGGTGTTTATCTGGCGTTCGCTATTTTTGTTCACCTTGGTTTTATTGAAAGCTTTCACCACCAGATTATATTTACCGTCGTTCGCAATCTGAGTATTCAGGCTGGCTTTGCGCTGGGATTCGTTGCCCGTAACCGGACTGAAGACAATGGTTTCCCCCTGTTCTGTTCCCACGCGGAACAGGGTTGCTTCCACTTTATCAATGCCGCTTTGCGGATCAGTCGCATCCAGATAGAGATCAACCGTCCCGGGTTCGGTAATCGTCTGGGCCGGCGAAATTTCTTTATTATCGCTCTGATAACGCGCCGTCAGCGATGCATCCGGCGGTGTGGTATCCACCTGAATAGCAAAGGTTGCTTTATCCTGCAGATTGCCACGGATATCCTCGGCATTGATTTTCAGAGTGAAATCCTGCTGCATATTGGTTGCAATTTCGTTCGGGTTGGTTGGTTGTGTCCCAGCTACGCCCGGCGGTGGGGTTGTGCCGGTATAAGTCCAGTAAACCACTGAACCCGGTTTGATCGGATCTGTGCCCTCGTCCTGAACGGAGATATTGAACACATAGCCTGGCTCAACATAATCATTCTCTACATCAAAGTTATTCAGGGTGATGGCCGGGCCTTCATTATCGAAATAAGTGGAGACCGCATTTGAGCGGCTCTCGAAACCATATTTATCAGTCGCTTTGACAAAGACTTTGATCTGATGGCCTTCACTGGTATTGATCAGCGACGTATTCGCCTTTTGCAGATCAATATTAATGTTGGTCAGCCCCTCCGGCTTGAACGGCTCCACCAGTTTGACTTCACTGGCACTCAGTTCCTGCCAGAAGCTGATATTTTCAACACTGGAGTCATCCGTCATGCTGGCAATATTGGCAATGAATTTGGTGCCCATAATATTGCCGGATAACTCCGGGGCGGTGCCGTCTTTCAGGGTTGGGGTCGCAATCACCGGGCCCATTTTATCAATCTTGAATGCGAAGGTGCCTTCCCCTTCATTCGGTGGATAAGCCGTATCCCGCGCTGTGATGTAGAGGGTGTAGGTTTTCCCATGCTCCAGGTTCGCCGCGACCAGCTGCATTTTGGTGTTGGCTTTATCGCCCAGCAGATACGCCGGGACTGTTGAGCAATCCGGGCCGCATGGCGCCAGATCAATCAGTCCTGCACCGGTATGCAGTTTCAGTTCAATCTCGCCCAGCGCACTGACATTCCCGATCCCGTTGTTCAGCACCGCGAGTGGCGACCACTGGCTGTTACCGCCCAGCAGTTCCACGTCAGAATCCAGCACTTCCGGTGCCTGAAAATCGACATTCACCCGGAAACGACCGACATTCGGATCGGTGGCAGGAATGAAATTCCCCAGTTTATCCGCACCTTCGGTGATCAGCGTCCATGAACCGGCATCCAGATGCACCGGTTTCGGAATTTCCAGATCATCGGCACACTGCGTATCCAGACACAGATACAGCGTGACGATGTTACTCTCGGATTTGGATTCCTCCTGCGTCACCACACGTTCTTTGGTGCCATTGCGGAAAATGAAACGACGCTTGGCCGGATCCTCACCGACACGCTCATCCACCTCAAATTTCAACGTTTGTTTGAAGTTGGTGTTGATATACGTGGTATCCGGCAGATTGTCGGCTTTAAATGGCGGAATGAAAGTATATTTCGGCGGATCGTTATCAATAATAAAGATGGTCGCTTTTTTGGTCTGGCCGTTATAACCATGGCTGTTTCCTTCACGGTCCGTTGCACTCAACAACAGATCCAAACGGGCAATACCCGGATAGTCGTTGGCCGTATCTAAGCCAAACTGATGCTTCTCTGCATAGGCATCGTTATCGATTTTATTGGCCGTGATCCCTGTCGGCGTGGCTGCATTGCTCTCGGTATCCACACCCCAGAACAATTCCAGCTTGGTCGGCTGCGCACTTTTATCCAGGCCGGACGGGTCGGTCACATTCACAATTGCGCTCAGATCACCACTCACATACCACTTGTTGAACAACTGAATAGCATTGCTGGCCAGCGGATCCAGACTGACCGCTGGTGGCTCCTGATCGACCGCTTCCGCAGGCGTTTGAAAGACCTTCTGGCTTTGCAGCGTCGGATCTGATTTCGCAAAGCGGTTGGCGTAATACATCGCCACTTTGTCATCGACTTTGCCGGTAAACTTTGTTTTCACAAAGTCGTAGAAATGCTCGCCCAGTTTCTCGCGGTAATAATTTTCACCCAGCGGATCATTGGCAAAATAGAGCTGCTGACCGGCGGCATTTTTCCCATCCGGCTTCCCGTCGCCAACGATATCGGTGTAATACAGTTTTGCCAGATCCGTACTGTTCTGAACCGCACTCGCATTGGCAATATCCCCCATGGCTTCCAGCAGGAAGCGGTACAGATATTTACTGGACGGCGGGTTCGGAATCGCCAGCAACTCATCATTATTCGCGTAATAGGTGGTGGTCGGGTTGAAGCCAAAGAACTGGCTGGTCTGCTCCCCGAACATGGCATTCACATCCGAGAGAATACCCTGCGCTGTGCCTTGTGTTTTATTCGATTGATCAAACAGGTAATCAAAGAATCCGGACTGGAAGACCGACAGTTCCGTGATGATAAACTCACGATCACCAGATTCACCGCCCACAATGCCGTAGCTGCGCAGGCCGTGTTCTTCGGTCAGGTCAAATTCAGTCAGTGCATTCTGACTCCATTTGTAGAACTGGGTTGATCCCGTCACCGTCACCCGGTGGATCTCACCGGCAAACTGAGAATGGGTCTGACAGCTGGCCGTGTCTTTCAGCGTGCCGCCGCCTGTTTTCGACGGTACAGCAAGCATCTTACATGATGCAATCGACGCCCACTGGCCGGAGGCATTTAGACGCTCAATGGTTGCACTCGCGTCAATATAAGGCGATGTCACCTTGATTGAAGGCAGGTTAAACGTAGATTTGAACTGAAACTTATAAGGGACAGATAAGTTGCCTGAACCATCCTCGGTCACAATGGTGATGGTTTGCGCGTAGCTTTCGTCCACCCGGGTGAAGTCTGCCCCGAAAATCTCCCGGACAAAAGGAATGAAATAACGCGCTTCGCTGATGTAGCCTTCGCTGTCAGGTGCCGGGAACACTTCATGAGGCAGCTGGCCCAGATTACTTTTCACTGTCCGGGTGATCGCGACCGGTTCACCGATTTTCCCTGCCTCATAAGTGACAATGACATTGAGTTCCTCAGCCGAAGAACTGGTCACTTCAGAACTGCCTGTGGCGTCTGAAACACTCAGAGTCAGATAAGGCACCTGGTTCTGATCGAGCACCAGGGTGGTAAAGTCTGCAAAATCGACTTCCGGGTGAACGCCTTTCAGCCCTTGCAGGGCATAAGCATAATTCAGGTTCAGGTACTGTTTCCCGTACAGATCCTGAAAATATTCTTGCGTCAGGTTGTCCTGATACTCGCCGGTATCTGCATCGAAGAACTTCATCGCAACTTCCGGAAACGCGACGCTTTGCGTCGGTGCTGTGGTATCCGACAGGATCAGATGCTGTGCCTGACTTTTGTTGCCGTTGCCATCCGTTGCGGTGAGGAAGAAGGTGGTCTGCCCGCCAATGAACAGACCCCGGTCGAAGTTCTGGGTAAACGCACACACTTCTTCCTGAGTCTCAGGATCGGTTTGCATAGTACAGTTCAGCACGTCCGGCGCACCGGCGTTCACCGCAATGGTTGCGCTGTCAATGACTGAACCGGCATCTTTGATGGTTCCGGTCAGAGTATAGAATGCCTTGTTGACCGGGTTAAAAGTCTTCGGCGACGTCACATTGATCACTGGCGCGAGGTTATCCCACCGGAAAGCAACGGATTGTGCATCATCGGCATTTCCGAGCACATCAGCCACTTTCAGAACCAGCCTTGCCTCAACGGGTTCAGCCGATAGCTTATCGATTTCCAGCGTATTGACCTTGGTGACCACCAGCGTTTCGCGCACGCCACTGTCAAAAGCCTCAGACTGCACACGACAGAGAGAAGAAATACCGTTTTTACAGTTTTCCAGTTCGCCCCAGCCGCTTTCTGCGGTTTTGGTCTGCAAGAAGACTTCTGCGTACTCAATCCCGATAAAGTCAGTGACTTTGACGGAAACCAGTCCGGAGCCAGACAAGGTTTCATTCCCGAAACGCACCACTTCCGGCGCATCTTCATCAATGGAAACCGGGGCACGCGGGGCATAAATCCCGCCAGAAGCATTGTTCAGACGATTCACCAGCGGGGTGTAATCACTGGCAGGTGTCGAAGAAATATTAATGTCCGGGTTGTTCACCACCCGGAGCAAATGCTGGGCTAATGTATTGGTGTAATACTCAACATTCAGTTTTTGCAGACCAAACGACAGCGCCACCGGCAAAGCCGAAACTTCATCCAGTGACCAGCCATCCAATTGTCCGGTTGCCTGAATATCACGATATTGCAGATCAGCCAGATTGTAAGAGGTATAAATGAGCTTTTCTTTGTCACTGCCGCCTGATTTTTCCAGCAGCTCATAAGCTGCTGAAGAGTATGCCAGCAAGAATGCGCCATACTGATGACCTTGTGTGGCGACAGCGCTGTAGTTACCAACAGAAATATCCAGCGGCTGAACCGCAAAGACGTCAAATCCATACTGGCTGTTCACGGCTGCGTTTGCGGATTCGATGGCTGCCGCAGTCTGTTGACCTAAACGCTGAAAATTATATTCAGCCAGACCCGCGGCAATATTGGTCAGAGGTGTCAGCATGACATTCCGGTTCTGACCTTCCACAAAATTGACATAAGCCCGGAATTTCAGCGGGCCTCTGTCATTCACGGTTACAACATTTTTCGAATGCGGATCCAGGTATCCGCCACCGTTAGCTTCAAGGTACAACGGCGTGGTCCCGGCCGTGAGCGCGATAGAAAAACGCCCATCCGGGTTGGTGTTGGTGGCGGCTAATAAACGACCTGCTTTACCGTTGTTGAATTCGTAAACACTGACTCTTGCATTAGAAACCGCGGCATCAAAAACAACACCGGAGAGAATGCCTTGCTGGCGATCTTTCGGATATTCCGGATAAGTTTCTTCGCTGCCACATGCAGATAGAAAAACAACAATGAAAAATAAAACAATTCGTCTGAACACAATAGCCACACTGAATAATAGGTCAATAACCTGATATTATATTCAGTGTAAATGACATGACAATCCAGTAAAAACAACAACTTATATATACAGATTCACTGGTTCAACTTGCGAAATAACAGGCAGAGCCGTCATAATTTCAGGCACTTTTGATTGATTCATTTCCGAATTGACACTCCGTAAGGCCCGCAGGCAACAGAAAATCATCGATTCAATCTTCAGATTTGTGACCTGCCCACCAAGCTGGCAGTTTGACTGCCTGAGATGTGAAAATGACAGCAAATAAAATCACCCTGGGTGTGGCAGACTCACGCGCTCATCATGTCAGTAGATTGATTGTGCCGGTGGCTGAGAAGACTCAGACTCAGGCTGTTGATTGTAAGGTTGACGCAACGGCTGATCGGACACTTCCAGACGACTGGTGACCATAATCCGGCGCAGACCATCTTCACAGGCGTTTTTTCCGTCTTCCCAGCCTTCGTTATACCGGGTATCCGAATCTTTGAGCGCGATATCTTTCATGTAAGCGGTATCAATGACACCTTTCAGGCTCAATGAACTTTCACATCCCTGATTATAGCCGTAATGATAAATGCTGTCGTAAGGCTCATCATTCACATAGGCTTTGGGAAATAGCGTGTACTCACCCACGCCGTACGCTGAATCCATACCGGAACAGCCAGCCAGTATGACGCTACCGAAACACAATCCCAGAACTTTCCACATAGCCCTTCTCCCAGACAAGAACGCACAATGCATTGTGCTGTTGCTTGAATTCTAGACTATTTTTTTGAAATTCTGGGGCGGGTTCTTGTGCGGGGCGCAGTGGAAACGAAACAGGCCGCGATTCACGCGGCCTGTGCATTTCATCGCAATGGGCGAATCATGACTTGGCTTGCAGCACAGCATTCAACCGTTCAAAGCCTTCTTCTAAATCGCGGATCAAATCGTCTGCGTCTTCTAGGCCAATATGCAGCCGCAGGATCGGACCGGCAAATACTTTCTTTGTTGCCGTACGCAGACTGTTGATATTTTCATTCGCCAGAATCAGACTTTCAAATCCGCCCCAGGAATACCCCATGCTGAAGTGCGCCATACCATCCAGTAAAGCCGTGAGCGCCTCCGTATTGCCGCGGTTCAGCACCACAGAGAACAGGCCGTTACAACCTTTAAAGTCACGGAGATAAAACTCATGCCCCTCACAGCTCGGCAAGGCCGGATGACGAACATGATCCACTTCCGGACGCTCAGCCAGCCAGCGGGCAACTTTCAGGCTGTTTTCCTCGTGCTGACGCAAGCGCACGCCCAGAGTACGCAACCCCCGCATCGCCAGATAAACATCATCCGGGGAGGTGCACTGCCCCATCAGATAACTGTGTTCACGCAGTTGGTCCCAGCAGCGTTCATTCGCAGTTGCCGTGCCCAGCATGACATCGGAATGCCCGACAATATATTTGGTGGCCGCCTGAATGGAGATATCTACGCCATGCTCAAAAGGCTGAAAGTTGATCGGCGATGCCCAGGTGTTGTCCAGCATCACCACGATGTCGTGCTCATGCGCAATTTTAGCCAGCGTCGGGACATCCTGCACTTCCATCGTGATTGAGCACGGTGATTCGAGGAACAAAACGGTCGTATTCGGACGAATGAGATCGCGGATCCCTTCCCCGATCATCGGGTCGTAATACGTGGTTTCCACACCCATTTTCGCGAGGACTTTATCGCAGAAATCACGGGTCGGCTCATAAGCGCCTTCGACCATCAGGAGATGATCGCCGGTTTTCACAAAGGACAGAATGGCATTGGAAATCGCGGCTGTACCACACGGATACAGGGCACAGCCGACGCCACCTTCCAATTCAACCATCGCATCCTGAAATGCAAAATGGGTGTTGGTGCCGCGTCGTCCGTAAAAGAGTGCTTGATTCGCCCGATTGGCTGTTGCGTGTTTCATCTCCGCGACTGAATCAAACACCACGGTTGAGGCGCGGCTGACCGGCGGGTTTACAAGATGCTGCGTCCATTTTTTTGAACGGCCAGCGGTGATAATTTTAGTATCAAGTGCTTTTTTGTTTGCCATGCTGTTCCCAAATCTGTCTTTGATCCATCAAAGTAAAACCCTGCCGAGGCGTGCGAAACCACACTCAGCAGGGAGAAAACGACGGTGCAATGCATTTGCTGTCAATGTTCCTGACGTTAACACACTTCAAGGACTTTTGGGTACAGCCCGGCAGCGCTGGTCATTATCTTATTGCTGCATAAGATATATCGTTATTGGCGGCCTGAGTTTCTGCAGCCATCACTTCAGGCTGCACAGTTTCAGGCTGCTTGACCTTCTGCGGTTTGACCTGAGGCATCCTGACCGCCTGGGGATCAACCATTTCCAGGTGTGCCCGGTAATTCAGACACTCACGCATGACTTCCATTTCACTGGCAACTTTTGCGGTCAGAACGGTCAGCAGCACAGCCTTATAGGCAAAGTGGCGGTGCAATTCAATGACCAGACTCGGCGAGCAGGGTTTATCCCCGACCGGACGGAGCACCTGTAATGCTTGCCGTTTGGGGTAAAGCTGGAAAACATTCTTGTTGATTCCGCTGGCTTCCCGGATCTGGCTGCGAATTTCACAGCGAGACACCGGGCTGTAGTAATCCTGATTTCCATCGCCGGCAATCCGCTTCAGATAAGCTTCGTGCAGATGCGTCATCCGGCCTTCCAGCGCGGGCAGACTCAGAAAAATGATGTCCTCATAGTCTTCACCTAAGGTCTGGAAAATACCCCGTGTTTGCGGAATAAACCCATGATTCAGTAAGCAGGAAATAGATTTCAATCCGGCCATATATTGCGCCAGAACAGCCAGAATTGCGGTATAAAGTTCTGGCGGCTCCGTGACCCGCTCCTGTACATTTTCTTGCAATGCCTGAATTTTATACTCCAGAAACTGGACGATTTGATGGTTCAGCTTCATCTCTGTGTCATACATAGTGCTGCCCCCTAAATGGACTGAACCCAAGCGGTTCAATCGGTCATGCTTTATTATCTCTGCTGCCGTCAGCCCGCTGGCCGACCCATTCTGCAAGGCAGAATGTGATCTAAATCATGCAATTTCAATGCCGGAGGTAAGTGAATGATCTGTCGCTGGTCCACTCGGTGAATGACGGTTTTTTCGTGACATGCTTCGCATTTTGCATGTCAGAATGCAAATTAGAAAACGCTAAAATTCGTTTTGCAATCATCCACTAAACGCTGATTTGAATGCCAGACAGGCACTTTTATCCGGCCTGCAGTTGTCATCTGCAGCGGCTTTCGCTCCGTCACTGTCAAAAAAGCTGACAGCTTGGTGACTACCTCAGGAATCCCAGCCATGAAAAAAGCGCTGAAATTCAGCGCTTTTCGTCAATCATCCGGGTTTTCACCGGCCAAATGCGTCAGAAATAGTGTTTAATTTTCTGACAGCCGGTCTGTTTTCGCGGCACAGATGAAGTCATTTTTATGCAGCCCTTTGATGGAGTGGCTCCACCAGTTGACCGTCACTTTCCCCCATTCCAGCGTGATGGTTGGATGGTGAAACTCTTCTTCAGCCATTTCAGCCACTTTATCCGCGAAGGCCCAGGCTTGTTTGAAGTTCTTAAATTTGTAGGCTCTTTCTAACTGTTTAATGCCGTTCACATCTAAAACTTGCCACGCTGGGATGGCTTGGGTGAGTTCCGTCATTTCACTTTCCGTGACCATCGGGGCATCAATTTGACAGGCTTCGCACTTCAGTTCAGTTAAATCAGACATATTCCCCAACTTGCTCCTTGTTTTTCGGTGGGTATAGCGGTGCATGCAGGCCCATAGACTGTGCCTGATGCACCAGACTCATGATGTCCTGATGAGCCAGCTCATAAAGTTGCTGGATATCATCAATCTCAAAATAGATAGGCTGCATGATGTCGATACGATACGGGGTTCGCAACACATCAATCGGCTCAAATGGCTTGTAAACCGGTTTCTCGCTGGTCATGGCATATTCCGTTTCACCCGGTGAAGACAGAATGCCCCCGCCATAGATGCGGCGCTGACCGCCCTGACGCATCAGCCCGAATTCGACGGTAAACCAGTATAAACGCGCTAAATACACCCGTTCTTCTTTGGATGCATCCATCCCCAGACGGCCATAAGTGTTCGTAAACTCTGCAAACGCAGGATTGGTCAGCATGGCACAGTGGCCAAACACTTCATGGAAAAAATCCGGCTCCTGCAGATAATCAAACTCTTCCCGGCTGCGCAAAAAGGTGGCCACAGGAAACTCTTTGTTCGATAACAGTTTGAAAAAACGGTCAAAGTTAATCAATGCCGGAACTTCGACACAACGCCAACCCGTTGTTTTTTTCAGTACCGTGTTGATTTCAGAAAGCTGAGGCACACGATCGATGGGCAGATTCAGCAGCTCCAGACCATGAAGGTATTCATCACAGGCTTTGCCCTGAATACAACGCAGCTGTCTGGTCACCAGATCATGCCAGATCTGATGCTCTTCCTCTGTCCAGTGAATCAAGCCGTTTTCATCCGGCTCTTTCGATACGTACTTTGTCGCTTTACCCATAAAACAACCTTCTCTTTTTTGCTGCCTGACCTTGGCAATTGTCCGTCCAATCGTAACCTCAACCATTCAATCCAAAGTGAACGGTGAAATTACCCTAGAAAAACCTGAGTGTGTTCCCTGCTTGATTTAAGGGTAGGCGTTTTGGGGATCGCAATGGAACCATCCGGGACGAATCGTAAAAACGCTTCACTGTAACAATAATTTTACAACACCCCAGCAAATCCGCAGCCACACTGCCCGGAAGAAAGACCATTCCTGGCTTCAACTTAGAGCATCAATAAGAACATACAGTTATGTAAAAAAATCAACACACCTATCAAAAGTGAATATGACGGCAGGGGTTGCTTGTTCATTCGGACTCAACCAGAGTTAAAGCATCAAGTTAATACGATGTTAAACCAGCACCCCCGGGCTTTCGCAGCCGCCTTCAAAACAGGGTTGTTCCCCGGGCCTGGCCAACAAGGATAAGCACCGTCTGATCCAGATTTACTTCAGGCGGTGATCGTCAATGAGGACCGAAAGATGCGTCAATGGTTTCAGTTTCCAATCATCGAAGGCAAAGCTTCCCGTCAGGCTCACTGTGATTTGCCGGACGGTACGTATGAGCGTGAATGTGGCAAGGAAGGATTCTTTGGTCCGGCCAGCCACATGTATCATGCCAACCCGCCCACTGGCTGGGTCGAATGGGAAGGGCCGCTGCGTCCGCGGGCCATTGACACCACCCGTCTGGAACAACAGGGACACTCCCCCTGGGATGCCTCTCTGGTCTTGTTCAACAATCAACTGAAAATGCGGGTCTGGAACACGAACGAGTCGATGGACCATCTGGTCCGCAACGGGGATGGCGACGAAGTGCTGTTTGTCCATGAAGGCAGCGGCCACCTGTACTGCGACTACGGACATTTACCCTTCCGTGACGGTGACTACATTACAATTCCCCGCGCCACCAGCTGGCGGATTGAAGTGGATGACCCCGTCTCCCTGCTACTGATTGAAGCCACAAACAGTGGTTATCAGATGCCGGATCGCGGCATCGTCGGACAGCATGCCGTTTATGACCCGGCGGTCCTGGAATACGCCAAGATTGATGATGCGTTCCTGGCCCAGCAAAACAACGATCAGCGCTGGCAGGTCAAACTGAAAGCCCGCGATCAGATGAACACCATCACCTACCCTTACAACCCGCTTGATGCTCAGGGCTGGAAAGGGAATCTGACGGTCTTCAAGCTGAACTGGCGCGATATTCGCCCGCTGATGAGTCACCGATACCATCTGCCGCCTTCAGCACATACGACTTTCGTTGCGAATGGCTTTGTCATCTGCACCTTCGTCCCCCGTCCGATTGAGTCTGATCCGGGCGCACTCAAAGTGCCGTTCTATCACAACAACGACGACTATGATGAAGTGCTTTTCTATCATCGCGGGAACTTCTTCAGCCGGGACAACATTGAAGCCGGGATGATCACCCATCACCCTTGTGGTTTCTCGCATGGCCCGCACCCGAAAGCACTCGCTGCCAGCCAGGCACAACCGAAAAAAGAAACCGATGAAGTAGCCGTGATGATCGACACCCGCTATCCGCTGGAAGTCGCAGAACTGCCGGAAGGCGTTGAAAATAAAGATTATGTGTATTCCTGGATCAATCGGAAATGATCCTCAGGTCAAAAAATAAGCATTAGATTTACATTGTAAAGTGAAGGAGTAAAACGTGAAATTAGCCTCTTTGAACCATGGCCGTGACGGACAACTGATTATCGTTTCACGTGATCTCACCCAAGCCGTACATGCACATGACATCGCCCCGACGCTGCAGTTTGCTTTAGATAACTGGGATCAGGTCGAGACCGATTTGCAACACCTTTACCGTAACCTGAACGATGGCATTGCCAACGATGTCTTCCCGTTCAACCCAGCATTATGCGCCTCACCATTGCCCCGCGCTTACCAGTGGGCTGATGGCAGTGCCTACGTCAATCATGTCGAGCTGGTGCGCAAAGCCCGGGGAGCTGAAATGCCAGAAAGTTTCTGGACGGATCCCCTGATGTATCAGGGCATGTCTGACGGCTTTCTGGGACCACGCCAGCCCATTGAAATGGCTGACGAAAGCTGGGGGATCGATTTTGAAGGCGAAATCGCGGTCATTACCAACGATGTCCCGATGGGAACGCGCACCGAAGAAGTTCACGGGCACATTAAGCTGCTAATGCTGGTGAATGATGTTTCTCTGCGTAACCTGATTCCTGCTGAACTGAGCAAAGGCTTTGGCTTTTTCCAGTCCAAACCGGCCTCTGCGTTTTCACCGGTTGCAGTCACGCCGGATGAGCTGGGCAGCAGCTGGCACGATTACAAGGTTCACCATCGTCTGACGGTTCACCTCAACAAGGAACTCTTTGGCGAACCGAATGCCGGTGTCGATATGACCTTCAACTTTGCCGAGCTGGTGCAGCATGTGGCCAAGTCCCGGCATGTCAGTGCAGGCACCATCATTGGCTCCGGCACCGTCTCCAATATTGACCGCTCGAGTGGCTCCTGCTGTCTGGCAGAGCGCCGCATGCTGGAAATCATCGATCAGGGTCAGGCCGTGACGCCGTTTATGAAGTTTGGAGATACCGTCAAAATTGAAATGTTCGATGATCAGGGTGATTCCATTTTCGGCGCGATTGAGCAAACCGTGGTGAAGTATGAACATCAGTACGATTCGGCAGATCTGAATCACCACAAACCAGACTAAACAGGAGGCTGGATGACGCTTTACGATTATTTTCGCTCATCCGCCGCCTATCGGGTGCGCATCGCACTCAACCTGAAAGGGTTGCGGTACGATAGCCACCCGGTTTCTCTGGTGGATAAAGCACAACAATCTCCGGCCTATCAGGCCATTAATCCCGCTCAGCTTGTTCCGACACTGGAAACCGAGCAGGGATATCTGAGTCAGTCGCTCGCAATCATTGAATATCTGGATGAATGCTATCCCGAAACCGCATTGCTGCCTTCTGACCCCTGGCAAAAAGCGCAATGTCGTGCGCTGGCGCTGACCGTGGCCTGTGACATCCATCCGGTGAATAATCTGCGGGTTCTGAATTATCTGACCGGTGAACTGGGCGTAAGTCAGGAAGACAAGCTGATTTGGTATCACCATTGGCTGAAAGCCGGTCTGGCCGCACTGGAAACTCAACTGACTGCTCGCCATCAGCAACACAGCACCACGTTCTGCTGTGGCGATACCCCCATGCTGGCTGATCTCTGTCTGGTGCCACAACTCTATAACGCCCGTCGTTTTGAACTTGACTTGTCTCCATATCCAGCGTTAACTCGCATTGAGCAAGCTTGTCAACAACTCAAAGCTTTCAAAAACGCACATCCTGAAAATCAAACCACTTAAGACAAACAAAAGAAGCATAAAAATTACATAGGACGCCAGCCATCATAAGAAGGACGATAACGATGAGCATGCATGATCAGCATCTGGAAGACGATCAAGCGCCAATCTTATGGCAACCCACAAAAGACAAGATTCATGACAGCCTGATTTACCAGTTTATGGTGGCCTTAAGCGAGCAGGAAGACACGCTGTTTCATGATTATCAGCAGCTCCATCACTGGTCTGTGCGTCACAGCGATCATTTCTGGGACAGGCTTTGGGATTTCTGTGGCGTGATCGGCGAAAAAGGTGCGCGTATCACCGATTGCCCGCCCAACAGTAAAGAACCGGCAAAGGATACCCGCTGGTTTCCGGATGCCCGGCTGAACTTTGCAGAAAACCTGCTGGCTTATGGTCGGCAACACCCGGACAATGATGCCATTGTGTTCCACTGTGAAGGGAACCCAGCGCGACGTCAGAAACTGAGCTGGCGCGAACTGGAGCAACAAGTCTCTTCGCTCAGTCAGTTCCTGCGTGAGCAAGGCATCAGCGCTGGCGATGTCGTTGCGGGCTATCTGCCGAATTTGCCACAGACAATCATTGCCATGCTGGCCACCAGTGCCGTTGGAGCGATCTGGACCTCAACCTCACCGGATTTCGGCGTCGACAGTGTGGTCGAGCGTTTTGGACAAACTTGTCCGAAGATTCTGTTTGCCGCCGATGGCTATTTTTACAACGGAAAAAGCCACAGCTGCCTTGAAAAAGTCAATGCCATGCTGACGGAACTGCACAGTGTTGAAACCGTCGTGCTGATTCCATTTGCCGATCTGCCCGCCCCTGTGACACCGCCACTGGCAGACAAGTACCGGGGCTGGAACGACATACTGAATCAGTATCAGGCGGGTCCGATCGAGTTTGAACACGTCGAATTCAACCATCCGCTGTATATCCTTTACTCGTCTGGCACGACCGGAAAACCCAAATGTATCGTGCACAGTGTCGGTGGCATGCTGCTGAATCATCTGAAAGAGCATCTGCTGCACAGCAATGTGAACAAAGGGGATCGCCTGTTCTATTTCACCACCTGCGGCTGGATGATGTGGAACTGGATGGCCAGCGGACTGGCCGCGGGCGCAACGCTGATTCTTTACGAAGGGTCGCCTTTCTACCCCGATGGCAATGTGCTTTGGGATTTGGCCGATGCAGAAGACGTCACCTTATTCGGCACCTCAGCCAAATATCTGGAAGCGCTGGAGAAAAAAGGGTTTCATCCGAATCAGACACACACACTGTCCCGCCTCAGAACCTTATGTTCCACGGGTTCCGTTCTGGCACCAGAGCAGTTTGACTATGTGTATCAGTCCATCAAAGCTGATTTGCAACTGGCATCCATTTCCGGCGGAACAGACATTTGCGGTTGCTTTGCCATCGGGAATCCTATCAGTCCGGTCTATCGGGGTGAATGTCAGGGCCGGGCGCTGGGGATGGATGTTCAGGTGTTTGATGATCAGGGCCATCCGCTCACCGAAGCTCAGGGAGAACTGGTCTGTCGTAACAGCTTCCCGAACCAGCCCGTTGGCTTCTGGAATGACGAAGGCGATCAACGCTACCACAGTGCTTACTGGGACGTGTTCCCCAACACCTGGCATCACGGTGACTTTGTTCAGCTGACCCGGCATGGCGGATTGATCTTCTTTGGTCGTTCCGATGCTGTCTTAAATCCGGGCGGCGTTCGGATTGGCACGGCTGAAATCTATCGTCAGGTCAATCCGATGGATGAAATCATCGATTCGATTGTAATTGGTCAGAACTGGCAAAACGATGTGCGCGTCGTGCTCTTTGTCCAGCTTGCAGAGGGCCAGTCACTGGATGAGACGCTCCAGGCCCGGATACGGCAGCGCATTAAAGCGCATTGCTCACCACGTCATGTTCCGGCGGTAATTCTGGCCGTCACGGACATTCCGCGCACCAAATCCGGCAAACTGGTCGAGCTGGCGGTGCGGCATGTGGTGCACCAGCAGCCGGTGAAAAACGTCGGCGCGCTGGCCAACCCGGAGGCGCTGGAACAATACAAAGACAGACCCGAACTCCAGGCCTAAACAGCCTGAAGGGAATGTCTGATAATGAAAACGCCCTGATTTCGGGGCGTTTCAGTTATACCAATTAAAGTAAGTCAGTGATCAAAAATAGCGCAGGAAAAATGTTTGATAACAAGGCCAATTTTTTAGATCTGTAGTGATTCTACAATCAAAAAATCTAACGCAGTGATCGAACATTTGAACAAGCTAGGATGACCAGTGATTGACTGCGATTGGTATTACAGCAACAACGCATCATCAATCGGAATATACACACTGGCTTCGTTCACCAGCGAGGCTGCGGTCAGGTCGGGCACACCATACAGCTCCACCTGTTTGCCTTTATCGACTCGCAGTTTATTCAGCAACAGGTCAAAATCACCATCGCCGGAAACCAGTACGACGACATCGGCCTCAGCTGAATGTTCCAGCGCATCAATGGTGATGCCGACATCCCAGTCCCCTTTTGCTGAACCGTCTGAACGCTGAATAAATGGTTTCAGTTTGACCTCAAACCCGATGGCCCGCAGGATGTTCTGAAACTCCTGCTGCTTGCGATCGCCCCGATCGATGGCATAAGCAAACGCAGCCAACACTTCCCGATCTTTCGTCACACTGGCCCAAAACGCATTATAATCAAAGTTGCGCTGATACTGCTGCCTGGATGTGTAATATACGTTTTGCACATCGACGAAAATGGCTACTTTTTCCATTGAATCTATCCTGGTTATTGAAGCTTTGGGATTCACGAACTCTTGTCAGGCGATTCGCAAAGCGAGATAAAATAATGTGGCTCTTTGATTCTCAACAGCGACGTCAATGAATGATTCCAAGCTGCTGAAGCTGTACTTCATCTGCGGGACAGGTACTGCTTTGGAGATTGGCCCAGTGTTTTCTTGAAAAAGGTGATAAAAGCACTGACCGACTCGTAACCGAGATTTTCCGCCACCCGCTGGACCGGCACCTGCGAATTCAATTGTTGCAACGCGACAACAATATGTAATTGTCCGCGCCATTTTCCGAATGTCATGCCCACATGTTTCTCTACCAGCCGGGACAGGGTTCGCTCACTCATTGCGTAAGCTGCTGCCCACTGACCAATCGTTCTCCTGTCGGCTGGATCTGCAACCATCGCCTTGGCTATCTGGTGCAACTTCGGCTCTTCCGGAATCGCGAAATCAAAGCGTTCGATCGGCATTAATGACAATTGATACAACAACACCTCAGCCAGTTTATCGGTCTCACTCCCCGCCTGATATTGCTGTTCCAATGAAGCCAGATGAAGAATCATTTCTCTGAGCATCGGAGAAATGGACACTGTACACACATCATCCGGCATCGCAATGACTGAGGGCTGAATAAACAACATACAACCTTCGCCATTCACCGAAATCCGGTTACTGTGCGAAACATTTCCCGGAATCCACACCGCTGTCTGAGGGGGCACCATCCAAATTGCAGCCTGAATATGACTCGTTACATATCCGACCGTTGGCATCACTAACTGCCCTTTTTCATGCTGGTGGCAGGGCGATTCTCTGCTGGCGTCTTTGCCGACTTTCAGCGCCACTGCCCTTTGCGGGAAAATTGCGCTGTCGTATAAAGCCTCACTGACAGGTTCTAACATGACGGTTTTTAGCAATAAATTGTCAAATTCCCTCAATTAAACATGATCCCGACTGATTAAACTAGTTTTACTTTTTAACTGTTGTCTTGAAAAACACACCATGAAATATCATACCAGTCATATCCTGTTTCTGACTTCCCTCACCCTGACGGCCTTGATGCTGCGGTCACCCTTGACCAGTGTGTCGCCAATCCTGGAAGATATCAGCCAGGCTCTGTCCTTATCGTCACAGAGCGCTGGATTACTCACAACGATACCTTTACTCGCTTTTGCTTTTTTCTCTCCACTTGCTGCTCTCACTGCATCAAAGATAGGGGTCGAAAAGGGCATTTTTCTGGGACTGATTGCAGTGGCGCTGGGCATCGGCTTACGGGGCGCTGGCAATACCCCATTGCTTTTTGGCGGCACGGTTCTCATTGGTCTGGGGATTGCTTTCTGTAACGTGTTACTGCCCGCCTTTCTGAAACGCCGACATCCGGAATCCGCGGCAACCTATACGTCTTTCTATATTCTGATCATGGGGATTGGGGCGGCCGCATCGGCTGCCCTCGTGGTGCCTGTAACGACACTTGGCGGTGGGAGCAACTGGCCATTGGCACTCATGGCCTGCCTGCCAATCGCTGTACTGGCTAACCTGACCTGGCTGTCGCAACTGCGCCACACCACCCAAACAGCAGCAGATTCAAGCAACCAGACTGTCTGGCGTTCTGCTGCAGCCTGGAAGCTCACAGCCTATATGGCCATGAATTCGCTCATAAACTATGTTTTCGTCGCATGGTATGCGGTGATCGTGCAAAACATGGGTTACAGCGCAGAGGATTCAGGTCTGTATCACGGGATCGCCTTCCTATCCGCGATGATTCCCAGCCTGCTTTTGCTCCCCCTGCTCAGTCAACTGAAAACCCCGCTGTACCCTTGTCTCGCTGCCGTTTGTTTCACGCTGACAGGCATTGCACTTCTGCTGTTCAATCAGGAAGCAGCACTGCTCGCTGGTGTACTGATGGGGATGGGCACCAGTCTGGGATTCATCATGGGGATGTCTATGCTGAATTGGTGCTCAACAGATGCCAACCACGCCTCAGCGCTTTCCGGCATGGTTCAAGCGGTCAGCTACCTGGTCGCAGCAATCGGACCCGTTGTATTCGGCTATCTCCACGACCTGAGTGGCGACTGGCACTTCAGTCTGACAATCCTGCTGGCATGTTGTGTTGCCTGGGGAGGATGTACTGTTCTTATGTCACGTCAAAAAATGAGGACTGAATCCGAGCTTCCATCAATTCAGCAAGAGCATCATTAACCTTCTCGACGCAATGTTTGAGGGCACGAGATGACGTGCCCTCAATATCCTTTAGCCCTGTTCAGCCAACAAATACCGGGCATGAAAACGCAGGTGATCGTCAATGAAGCTGGCGATGAAGTAATAGCTGTGGTCGTAACCGGACTGCATGCGCAGTTCGAGCGGCGAATCATGCTGCTCGGCGGCGGCCTTTAGCAGTTCAGGTTTGAGCTGCTCATTCAGGAAGTTATCGGCGTCGCCCTGATCCACCAGCATAGGCAATGTGGCTTTGCCTTGCTTCAGCAATTCACAGGCATCGTACTGACGCCATGTTTCTTTTTCACTCCCCAGATAGGCCGCAAAGGCTTTTTGTCCCCACGGACACATCATCGGATGCGTAATCGGGCTGAACGCAGAAATGGAACGATACAATTCCGGGTGTTTCAGCCCAATCGTCAGGGCGCCATGTCCGCCCATACTGTGCCCGGCAATCGACTTCACATCAGACACCGGAAAATGGGATTCAATGAGGCCAGGCAGTTCATGCACCACGTAATCATACATCCGGTAATGCGTGTTCCAGGGCGGCTGGGTCGCGTTCAGATAAAAGCCTGCGCCCTGCCCCTGATCGTAACTGTCGTAATCTGCCACATCATCGCCGCGCGGGCTGGTGTCCGGCATGATCAGCGCGATCCCCAGCGACTCAGCCACACGAAAAGCACCGGCTTTTTGTGAGAAATTTTCGTCAGTACAGGTCAGACCCGACAACCAGTACACCGCTGGCACCGGATGCTCCGCTGTGGCCGCAGAAGGCAGGAAAACTGAGAAACGCATGGTACAGTTCAGCGATTCTGACGCATGGGTATATTGTTTCAGCCAGCCGCCAAACGTTTTGTTCTGGCTGACATGCTGCAGGTTTTGGGATTCAGAAGTCATCACATCATCCTTTGAAATCGAACCACACAGCCTGTGGCTGTATGGTTCATGCTTGATTGGGTTCAGTTTGGCTTTATTTGTCCATGTGGACAACACTGCGGATGCTCTTACCTTCATGCATCAGATCAAACGCCTCATTGATCTCATCCAGACCCATGGTATGCGTGATGAACTCCTGCAGGCCAAACTCACCGGCCAGATACTGTTCAACAATGCCCGGCAGCTGAGAGCGGCCTTTCACACCGCCAAAGGCAGAACCACGCCAGACCCGACCGGTCACCAACTGGAACGGACGCGTGGAGATCTCCTGCCCGGCACCGGCCACACCGATAATCACCGACTCACCCCAGCCCTTGTGGCAGCATTCCAGCGCCGAACGCATCACATTCACGTTGCCGATACACTCGAACGAGAAATCCACACCGCCGTCAGTCATTTCAACAATCACTTCCTGAATCGGCTTGTCGAAATGCTGCGGGTTAATGACATCGGTCGCACCCAGTTGCTGCGCCAGCGCGAACTTACTTTCATTGATATCAATCCCAATGATACGGCTGGCACCCGCCATACGCGCACCGATAATGGCCGATAAGCCAATGCCGCCCAGACCAAAAATCGCAACCGTATCACCGGATTTCACTTTCGCTGTATTGAGCACAGCGCCCATACCCGTCGTGACACCACAACCCAGCAGGCAAACTTCTTCCAGTGGTGCCGCTTTGTTCACTTTCGCCAGAGAAATCTCTGGCAGCACTGTGTATTCCGAGAACGTTGAGCAGCCCATATAGTGATAAATCGGCTCGCCATTGATTGAGAATCGCGTGGTGCCGTCCGGCATCAGACCTTTGCCCTGGGTTTCACGCACGGCCTGACACAGGTTGGTTTTGCCCGAGGTACAGAATTTACACTCACCACACTCCGCGGTGTAAAGCGGGATCACATGATCGCCCACTTCGACGCTGGTCACGCCTTCACCCACCATTTCAACAATACCGCCGCCTTCGTGGCCCAGAATTGCCGGGAATATTCCTTCCGGATCATCGCCTGATAACGTAAAAGCATCCGTGTGACAAACACCCGTCGCCACAATACGCACCAGCACTTCACCGGCTTTCGGCAGCTGAACGTCGACTTCTTCCATTTTCAGCGGTTCACCCGCCGCCCAGGCGACAGCCGCTTTTGATTTGATCGAGGTTTGACCGGGTTTCAGTTCCAGCGTCATGAAATCTTCCTTATTGTTGAATGAGATACACAGCTTTCATTCAGTATATCTCTGAATATCCCAGAAATAATTACCGATTCCGGCAAATCATTTTTACGGCTGTGTAATAATCAATGCTTCAGAATCAAACACGGAACACACCATGGCAAACTGGGAAGGCGTCAGTGAATTCGTCGCTGTGGCAGAATCAAGCAGTTTCACACTGGCCGCCAAAAAACTGTCCACCTCGGTGGCTCAGGTCAGCCGCCGCGTCGCAGCGCTGGAAGACAGGCTCGCCGTCAAACTGCTCAACCGCACCACACGGAAAGTCACGCTGACGGAAGCCGGCATGCTGTATTTTCAGCAATGCAAACATCTGGTGGACGGACTGGAACAGGCGGAACTCGCCGTCACGCAGATGCAGACCACCCCAAAAGGATTGGTGCGCGTGACCGCCCCCGTGACCTACGGCGAGATGCACCTGGCGCCCCTGATCAATCAGTTTTTAGAACAATACCCGCAGGTCGACGTCGAGTTAGTGCTCACCAACCAGAAACTCGATCTCATTGAGTCCGGTGTTGATCTGGCCATACGTTTAGGTCGGCTGGAAGATTCCACCCTGCTGGCCCGCAGGCTGTCGACCCGGCAATCTTATGTCTGTGCCAGCCGGGATTATCTCGACAGGCACGGCGAACCCCATACCCTGTCAGAGCTGAGTAAACATCAGTGTTTAGTTGGCTCAGTAGATGTCTGGCGGTTCAAAGACCAACAGCAAAGCCGATCCATTCGCATCTCTGGCCGGCTCAAATGCAACAGTGGTTTTGCCCTGCGTGATGCCGCAAAACGGGGTTTGGGCTTAATTCAGTTGCCCGATTATTACATTCAGCAAGATCTGGAATCCGGCGAGCTGATTGAAGTGCTGGCCCAGTACCGCGACGACAAAGAAGGCATCTGGGCGTTATTTCCATCCAGTGTCCGGCTGTCTCCGAAAGTAAGGCTGTTGGTGGAATTCTTGGTGGATAGCTTGGCGGCGGGTTTAAGCGATAATAGCCTTCCACAACGCTAAAGCTGGGTGACGCGGCGTCTGACAACTGCATCATTGAACTGCATCAGTCAGATTGGGAATGTCTGGCAACTTGTCATGAAAAGCGCCCTGAGCCGCCATAAAACCAAAAGTATAAGGGGCAACATTCAGGCCTTCCCGTGCTCTGACATCCTGACTTTCACGCAGCAAGTTGAACATCCAGTCATCTAACTTGTGCATGACTTCCAAAAACTCCTCATGCGTCAGCTCTGCTTTTAACGTCATCAGAAAGGCCTGATTATCTTCAGCAGAAAGATCAATCACCCGCCCCTGAAGACGGTTCAGCACTGTTCGGGTGAAATAAATGGGGAACCGGGCCCCTTTTTCAAAAGACGTGTGGCTCGGGACCAATAACTGACAGGTTCGATTCGCTTTGATCTCAATCAGCTGAATAGATTCAAGTTTTCTCAGATACAAATGGATTGAGGGCTCGTTCAGGCCATAGCGGTCAGCAATCTCACTCACTGTCCGGTGTTCTGTTAACTCAGACCAGAAGGTAAAAAGCGGCGGACAGTCAAAAAAGGCCTGATCCTGCGCTGGCGTGAAAACAGGAATGGTGTAGATATTTTTTTCTGCTTCTTCAAGCAGCTTCGACAATGGGAAGTTCAGCAAACAACTGATACGAATCAGCCGCTGCATCGACAGGGGCTGCGCGTGATTCAGCAGTCGCTTCACACTCACTTCAGAAATTTCCAATGCATCTGCCAAGTGCTGATAGGATATTTTCCTTTTCCTGAGCTCCTTTTTCAGCAGGGTACACACTTCTTGCGACAACCTGTCATCCATTTCGCGTTCTCCGAATCACATCCCGACACCCAAAGAATCATAATACGATCCTTAAGGATAATAAATTGAAAAAGTGAATCATTATGAGATTCTTTTGTGACCTTCAGCATCACAGAGAGCATCACCATGAGCCAAAAAGGACTGACATGCCGATTCGGGATTCAACAATGCCTCCACTGGACGATTGTGGGCATCATGATTCCGGTCCTGATACTGATTTTCCAGTCGAGAGGACTCAGCCTGATGGACATCGGGATTGTCATGGCGGTCTGGATCGGCAGCACCGCCCTGCTTGAAATCCCTCTGGGCGGCGTCGCAGATACCTACGGGCGCAGGAAGACTTACCTTATCTCGCTGCTGGTCAACATTCTGGGTTGTATCGTGCTGTACTTTGCAGACGGCCTGCCTCTCATACTGATTGCAGCCATGCTGCTGGGAACGGCAAAAGCCGTCTATTCCGGCACGCTTGACGCTTGGTTTTACGACAGCTTCCGTCGCCAACCCGGCCAGCAGTCTTTTCATTCCGCCATTGCAACTATCAATGTGTTCGTCACGCTCGGGCTGGCGGCTGGCTCCCTGATCGGTGGCTGGCTGCCCGACTTCAGCACCCGCTCATTACTGCCATCATCAACCCTCTCCGGGTTAAACATGTATGATCTGAATATCGCGCTGGTTGCCATCGCCAGTCTGGTTCTGATATTGATTACACGGGGATTGATTCATGAAGTAAGACAACCTGCACTATCACCTGAACATCAGTATCCTGCCAATGCTTTCAAGACAAGTTTGCAAGCCATCAAAACCGCTTTCCGCCATGCGATACTAAGCCGGCTGATGCAGACCACGTTGGTGTTTGGTATGGTCTTGAGCGGGATTGAAAACTACTGGCAGCCTTATCTGGCTGAACTCATCCATGGTACAGATTATGGAGTCACCTTTTTCGGAGTCCTCTCTGCCCTTTATTTTCTGATGTCTGCCGGTTCGTCAATTTTGTCCGTCCGATTACTCAAAATTCTGAAAGGATCCCACAAAACCCTGATGTTCTCGACCCGCGTCACCGCGGGCATCGCGTTCATTGCCCTGGCCAATACCTCGCAGCCCATCAGCTTCGCCCTGTGTTACCTGCTGTTCTTCTTCCTGTTCACTGCTGGCAATAATTCCGAACGTGTTTTGCTTCATGAACATACGGAAACGCGTGTCCGATCGACCATGTTGTCCATCAGCGCTTTTATGATCACTTGTGGCGGCGTGTTTGCATCGCTTTTATTCGGTTTGATTTCAGAGCATTACGGCATTTCTGTCAGTTGGACCCTTGGTGGCCTGCTGCTTGTCGCATCTTCTGTGCTGTTGCTCTTGATGCCGGAGAGACTGGCGGCTGAAGCGACATGAGGCCTGCACCCTTCCGTCAGTGCGATTGAGGCACAAGCGTGCTAAGGTTTCTCCATTCCAGATTGCAGTGGTACTCAAAATGAACATCGGAGAACTGTCCCGAAAGACAGGATTGGCAACATCACGCATTCGCTTCTATGAAAAGATCGGCCTGCTGAAAACGGTCAGACGAAAAGCAAACGGCTATCGCAGTTATCCGCCGGAAGCCGTGATGGTTTTAGACATGATCACCACCGGGCAGCAGGCCGGATTCACGCTTGATGAGCTGCGATTACTTTTGCCTGCAGATTTGTCGCAGTGGGATCATCACCACTTGCTCACCACGCTAAAACAAAAAGTCAGAGACTTAGAAGACATTGAGCGCAAGATTGCCGAAAATAAAGCCCGATTGCTGGCTGTGTTGCAAGAAATCGAAGCCAAACCCGACGACATGGATTGCGCCACCAATGCCGAACGGGTGATGACTCAGTTTGGCTGGCACCTGTTACCACACCGTGAAACCGGTCAGGATGATTCCTGATTTCACCCTCCGTGCTTCCTGAGCAACTGAACCACCTGTCTGGCGGTTGCTTTGGCCGATTGCGGATTCTGACCGGTGACAAGCTGACCATCGGTGACGACATACGGCAGAAATGGCAGCAGGGCTTTCTGGTAACGTGCCCCCCGCTGTCGCATCTCCTGTTCGGCGTTGTAAGGCATCTTCTTTGCAACCCCGGCCAGTATTTCTTCGGTCCAGGAAAACCCGGTCACCTTGCGGTCGCTGACCAGCAATTCACCCGATGACAGGCGAGTATTCAGCAATCCGCAATACCCGTGGCAGACTGCACCGACAATGCCACCCTGCTCGACAATCGAACGGGTCAGCATTTGCAAACCTTCACTGTCCGGGAAGTCCCACATCACGGCATGCCCACCGGTAAAATAGATTGCATCAAACGCGCTGGGATCGACGGCCTCGGGGCGCAATGTATTGTTCAGCAACGCCATGCGTTGCGGATCGGCCTGCCATGCTTTTGCACTCCCATCCAGATTGGGCCATTTCAGGGAGCGGGGTTCTAACGGACACGGTCCGCCCTGCGGGCTGACAATGACCTGCTGGTATCCCTGCCGTTCAAACTCATCATAGGCATGGGACAGTTCCGACAGCCATAGTCCCGTGGGTGTGGTGGTATCTGCATAGTGATCAACATTACTGACAACAAGCAGGATCTTTGGAGTCATCTGCGCTTTCCTTTCTAACATGAGTAGAACGATGCCTTCAGGCATCTTTTTTATTGCTGACCGAATCAGCCTATGTTTAAACCTTACTTGAAGGTCAAATGGAATCGCATCAGCATTGCCGGTTGACTTTAAACTTAACTTCAAGCTTATGATGCGGCTTCACCAAGACAACAGTGAATGTGGAGAAGTAGACGATGCAAACCATCCTGGGTGCAAACGGACAAATTGGACGCGAACTGGCAGTAAGCCTGAACCGTGATTTTACAAAAGACATTCGTTTGGTCAGCCGCCGTCCGCAGAAGGTGAATGAGACCGACACCTTGTTTCAGGCCGATCTGCTGGACCCGGAGCAAACCCGGCGTGCCGTCCAAGGGTCTGAGATTGTTTACCTGACAGCAGGTTTACCGATGGATACGCAGCTCTGGATCGCGCAGTGGCCAGTCATCATGCGCAATGTCATTGCCGCCTGCGAGATTCACGGCGCAAAACTGGTGTACTTCGATAACACCTATAAGTACCCGCAAACCAGTGAACCACAACGTGAAGATGCGCCATTTGTACCGAATGGTGGAAAAGGTCAGGTTCGCGCTCAAATCACAACCCTGCTGCTCGAAGCCATGGCGAAAGGAACCATTGACGCGGTGATTAGCCGGGCACCGGAATTTTACGGGCCGGGCAAAACCCAGAGCATCACGAATTCGACCATTCTCGACAAACTTCTGGCTGGAGAAACCGCCCGCGTTTTTCTTCGTGACGATGTCAAACGCAGCCTGATTTACACCCCGGATGCCAGCCGGGCGATGGCCCTGATCGGCAATACACCGGATGCCTACGGCCAGACCTGGCACTTACCCTGTGATGATAACCGGCTGACCTACCGTGAGTTGATCACGCTTGCCGCGGCCATTTTCGGGACTCAGCCCAACTACCGCATTCTGAAACGCTGGCAGTTATGGCTGGCGGGTCGATTCAGTCTAAAGGTTCGCGATGCCGCCGAACTGCTGCCGCGTTATGAGTCAGACAATATTTTTGTCTCGGACAAATTTAAAGCGCGTTTTCCTGACTTCAAAATCACCGCTTTTGAAGAAGGATTAGAGACCATTTGGCAGGAAAGAGAACAGGCGAAGGCGAAATAACCAGAGTGCGTCGTGGATTCATCGAACAGGGAAATTCAAGACGAATCTACGACAGCACTCGACCCGCCAAAATAGCGGGTTGAGTGCTTTCAGCATGCGTCCGTTTACTTCCCGAGCAATGATTCCAGCGGCTCAGGCGCATAAAGCGCACCCTGAAAATCCGGCACATATTCATATTTCAGCATGGCACCGATATCCAGCGACCTGATGAAAGCTGACAGGCTGCCATTCCCCAGCGTCAGGCGAACCGCTTGATCATCAGTCGTACTGGCATATTGCATCTGCCGCGACACGGCATAACCGTAAGTCAGTTCACCCCGCTGGTTCATGTTTGTGAAACTGTTCTTCACCAGCGCGCCATCCTGAGATAAATCTGTAAGCTTATCGGCTTGAAAGACCAGATCCGGTTGGCCGGTGTGTTGATCACTGATGGTGTAAGTGACTGAGGTGTCATCTTGATGATAGTCGATCGACGTCAGCCACTTCGGCAGGTTATACCCCACCACACCCCGGACTCTTGCCAGTTCTGTATTGACCGGCAACTTGAGGACGTATCCCCAGTAATCGTCCGACATGGACTGCCCAATCAGAGTGAATGGGCCCCAATTTGATGAACCGGGTTTGTTCGTGACGATCGACAACGCAATTTCATTGTAAGCATCATTGTCGCAATAGTGATAAGCATAAGCTGTCAGCACCACCAAACCACGACCCGGCCAAATCTGAATCGGTTGGACCTGCGCCAGCACCTCCGCCGGAATCTGTGCCTTTAATCGCTCGAGATCTGCCGTAAAAACCGCCGTAATGCGCTCATTCTGGTAATAAAAGTTGGGCGAGTAAGATGCAAACCCCATCTCCACTTTGTTTTTCTTCAGGGTTTGAAACCAGCTCAGATCCGTATCCGGCGATTCCTGCGCAATCACGGACAACGGCGGATTGGATCGAAAGCGGTCATACAGCCCGCCGGCCTGAACGGGCACCGGATAACCGGCAATATTGATTTCCGTTGTGTCGGTTGGTACGACCGATTGCGCCAGCACAGGAAGGCTTGCAGCCAGCCAAAAGGCAGACCCGACGATAGAATGCATGTTCATTGAAGTTCCTCAAATAATCTTTCGATGATGATTCGCATCGGACAGCGCTACTGCAGATCCAGCAGCAGCGTCAGTCCGATGTTGGAACTCTAAGGTTGAATCAAGGTTTAAGGTCAAGGGAGGTGTGGATGATTGTCGGTTTTCGGTGGTCTTTCGCGCTATTTTGGTGAATCAAGCACTTGCTCAGAAAATGCGATATTTGAAACGTGTTTGGCTACAGCGCCAATGAAGTGCTTCTTCAGAAGTCTAAAAGCCGAATAGAACACAGTAACCTGACTCCCAATCATTCTGATCGGTGATATTAGGAATACTCTAAAACTGTGGCCAATTTTAGTTGACCACGTCAACCTTTACATTACTCCCATGGAAATTGGCCGGTTTGCAGGTAGCGCCTGATATGTTGAATCGTTTCCTGATCACTAAAGACTTCTTTGTTGGCTTTTAAGGCCAGAGGTTTCGCAGACTGAATATTATCAGTCAAATCGCTGATATATCGTTTATAACGACTGATGGCGATCTTGTTCATTTTTTTAAAACGAGAAAGATACTGTTGTAACATCCGCAAACTATCCGATTCACATTCATCAACCAGACCCCACTGCTTAGCCAGCTCTGCTGAAATCGGTTTCGTCATCAGAGTAAGGTGATGTGCTTTCTGGAAAGAGGTTCGTCTTGTCAGAAATGGGAAAACACAGGCGGGCATCAGTCCAAAAAGAAGCTCAGATAAACTGAACTGAGCCCCAGAATCAGAAATAACAATATCGCAACACGCAACGAAACCGATTCCGCCCGCGTTCACCCGACCACACACATGAGCGATGGTAATGAACGGGCCTGTCGCCATTAATGTCCATAAATCATAGAGCTGTTCCGGCATTGATTCATGAAGTCTTCTTTCTTCGTCCGATCCGGTTATGGAATCCAGATCGCCACCGAGACAAAAAACTTCCGGCAATCCCTCAAGCACAATAACGGTAATACTTCGTTCAAGACAAAGCGCCAGCACCTCGTAACATTCATGAATCATCTTGTGATTAATCGTGTTGTGAGCGTCAGGGCGATACAACTGGAGATAGCATACAGAACCTTCAGATCGAACTCTTATTGTTTGATACGCTTCAACCATTGGTGACCTCTGGCGTCACATCCGTCAGAGAAAAATACCCTTTGTAACCTTCCATATAGACGACGGCCCTGATCCCAAACAGTAGTCTGGCGATACTGCGGGTCACAAATATGTCGTCATAACCAGCAACACGCACTCTGGTCCCAATCGGATGTCGATGATTCCATGCTTCAACAGCTTTATTCGGCGTCAAAGCCTCTGAATTGAGAGCAACTGACTCTGGCTCCCGTTTTTGTATTATGTCCGGGATAACTCTGTTACGCCTCCGCCTCGGCTTTTCGTCACCGGCCTGTATTGCCTTCACCATTTTGGTCAAAATGTCTCCGCCACCAATTTCAATCAATTCCGTCTCTCCTTGATCCAGAAGATACCGAATACTTTGTGTCCACTTGACGGGATGAGTGATCTGATCGGCCAGCGACTGATGTATATTTTCCGGCTTTTGCGGTTGTGCAGAAACATTGGAAACAACTGGGATTTCAGGCGCAGAAAATTTAAATTGATTGAGAAAGTCGAAGAACTCAGCTCTGGCATTGCCCATATAGCGTGAATGGAATGCGCCACTGGTGTTGAGGGGAATAAACATTGCCCCTGCCTTTTCAAATATAGGTTGTGCGACCTCCAGATCGGCGTTCAATCCCGACAACACTGTCTGCATCGGGCTGTTATAGTTTGCGATATCAATATCAGTCAGGTTGTTTTCAATCAGGCACCGTTCAACTTCATCTGCGCCCAGCCGAATAATAGCGGCCATTGCTCCGCCAACGGATTTACTCATCAACTCCCCTCTTCTTTTAACCAGGGAAAGTCCGTCAGAAAAGCTCATCACTCCGGCAGCCTGAAGGGCGTTATATTCTCCCAGGCTGTGTCCAGCAAGAAAGTCCGGTTCCCTCCCCCCTTGTTGCAGATGTTGCCGGTATAGTAAAGCGTTGACCACATATAAAGCTGGCTGAGTATATTGGGTATTATTCAGTTGATTGTCCGGGTCTTCAAGACACAGCTTCTTAATGGAATAACCGAGAATCTCATCGGCTTGCGCAACCAGGTCCGGAAAATCATCAAAAGCGTTTTTTCCCATTCCTTTGCTTTGCGAGCCCTGACCGGGAAATAAGTATGTGGTCATCGTCAGATTCCTTTTCCTAATGTAGATGATAGCGTTCCGTTAACTTCAGGCCCGGCAAAAATCACAGATGTGTTGATACCGCCGAATCCAAAAGAGTTGCTCAATGAATAATGAATTTGAGCCGGTTCAGATTGAGGGCCTGCCAGCATGCAGTCGCCATCTACTGGGTTAACTAAGTTAAGATTTGGATGAATAAACCCGTTCTGCATCTGCAGGATTGTGCTGATGGCCTCCACAACTCCCGCGCTATACAGGCAGTGTCCCGTCAGCCCTTTGGTGGAATTGATCCATGGACTTTCGTCGCCTGAACCAAAGATAGCTTTAATTGAACACAGCTCCGTTTTGTCGCCAAGCGGAGTGGAAGTGCCGTGGGCATTAATATAGTTAACCTTCCGTGCGTCTATTCCAGCCCAACGCAGTGTCTCTTTCATGACACGGATCTGGCCTTCCATCGACGGATTTGCCTGTCGGTTGGCGTCAAGGCAGATTTTGCCCATCAGCATGACCGCCAATGGCGCTATTCCCCGAGCCTGAGCGCTTTGCCGGCTTTCAAGAATAAGACAAGCGCTGCTCTGCCCCGGTATAAAACCGTCATGTCCGCTGTCAAAAGGCCGGCAGGCAAGTGCCGGATTTCCGATATCACCAGTTCCACCCAATGCGGCGATCTTTTCGAAACCCTGAAAGAGCATCGGGGATAGTTCCGATACCGGACCTACCACTAATGCGACATCTGACTCCCCTGACAGAATGAGTTGAAACGCCTTAATGAGTGCTACGTTGCCACTGGCCGAGGCTCCACCTGTCGTCAGTCCTTCACCCTTAATTGAAAAAACTTCGCTTAAAGTCCCGACCTGATCAGTATCCATTGAATGAAGGATGAAGCGTGGCGGCAGGTATTCAGGGGAATCTTCATAGGTTTGATGCAATTCGGCTATGTAGTCGTTAGTCAAATTGTTCCCAGCAACAACAACACTCACCCTGTCTGCTTCTACGACATGCTCCGATAACCCAGCCTGCAACCAAGCATCCATTGCTGACAAAATGGATGCTTGAATGGCGGTTGGAGCCCTCCGGCCGACATTGAACGCTTTCTCTTTCAATGCGGCTGGAATCGACTCCCGAGAACTCAGTTGCTCTTTGAAGTCAAAATCTTGCAAAAAAGAACCGACGACTTGCATGTGTTCGGATCCGTAAACAACCGTCTTAGTGGAAAAGTTTGTGCGGCCTGATTTTAGCGCCGCCAAGAAATCTGTAATGTTGGGGGCAATACTGGAAAATATCCCCATTCCTGTTACCACAACAGACATCTTTCATCTCCTTAGGCTGATTCGTGCAAATGCTTGTGAAACAGATCTACCAAGCCAGCAAGATTGTCGATTTTGGCTAATGATTGCAGAGGGACCTTGATTCCAAGATCTTCCATTGAAAAAGTAACAACTTCCATCCGGTCGATAGAGTTGGCGCCAAGCTCTACAAGACTGCCATCCAAGCGAATCTGTTCGCGGGGAATTTGCGGAAAAATCTCTTCAATATTGTTTATGATGACATCAAAAATTGCGCTCTTATCCATGTGAATTCCTTTTTACTGTGATCTATTAAATTCGTGGTGACTTCAACGATAGAATATGTGCTTCGAGTTGTTGGCGTATGGTCTCGGGTATGGGTCCTGGTTTCTTTGTCTTGTAATCAAAATGAACAATGGTCGTCTGGCCAATTGCACACAGCACATCGTTTTGTACTAGCCTCTGTACAACTGTGAGAGATGAATTTCCAATCTTCTTGATGCCTGTCGAAATCTGCACATCATTTTCATAACGTATCTCATTGCTAAACTCGATCTCATATTTCACTGTAATCAAATTAGCCTTGGATAATTCTCGCCCTGGCATAAACAATTCAAATATCGGATCCCTGGCCTTCTCAAACCACACAGGAAGAACCGTGTTATTAATATGCCCCATGGCATCGGTTTCCGAATATCTCGGGGATAAATCGTAGTAATACATCACCGTAATCCTTCAACGTGGGTTCAAGTCCACTGGTATTTGCGATGGTAGTCTTCAATACCAACAAGGGCTAACAGGCCTTTGCCCGCCATCGTTTTCTCATAAATTTTCTTAAACGGTGTAAGATCAACGAATCGATCTTTGATACCAAACGTCCATTCCGAATTCAGTTTCAGCAATAACTCATATTCTTCCGTACTCAGGGGGTATCGCTGCTCAAGACGTTCCTTTATTTTCATTTCAGCGAGTTTTTCCTTTGCAAAAGGTAGGATAACTCCACTAAAAAACTCCGAAGAACATCCCGAGCCGTATGAAAACATGCCGACGCGTTTTTCATCGTCAAAGTCAGCATTATCGATGATGCCACATAAGGCAAAATACAAAGTGGCGGAATAGACATTACCGACATCCTGGCAATAGGTCAGTGAAGGTTTGACCCGTTCCATAAAGTCAATGTCTATCTCATTGGGTTTGGTACGATAGAGGGAACGCATCACTTTCCGATGAGCGCCTTTGACCATCCCGCAAAATGGTGTATGAAAAGCCAAATAGTCAAAGGTATGGCGAAAATCAGAATTTTCGACTTTCTCTTCATATCGTTTGTAACAATTTTCCAGACAATCAAGATAAGAAAGTAAAGACAAGTCAGGATTTCCCGTTTCCAGTTCCGTCTCCGGCCGACATGTATCCATGACTTCATAGCTGTGCTGGCCTATTGCACCAAAATCTATTTCCAGTATTTGCGGATTATCGCTTACCAGCATAGCAACAGCACCGATCGATTGTGTCGGCTCCGCGTAGTTCAGGTTTGCATGGCGTGCGATATCGGTTGCAATCACCAACACCTTACCACCGGGTGACACTCCGGACGCCACATAGTTAACGGCTTGCTGCAGTGCGGCCGTCCCTCCATAACAGGCTTGCTTTACTTCAAATACCCGGCAAGCATTATTCAGATTGAGATAGTCATGGATGTACGTACTGATTGATTTCCCAAAATCAACGCCGGATTCAGTCGAGGTAATGACCATCTCGATCCGGTCCTTCTCTGCATCCGACATATTTCTAATCAGTTTTATAGCGGCATTCACGCCACAGGTGACCGCATCTTCATTCGGCAAGCCAACTGATTTCTTATTCATCATGAGATTGTCAAATCGATCGATTTGCAGATCTCTCTGTTTAAAAATCGTTAAAACGTCCATGCAGGTGACACCAGCATAGAGATTGATTGCCTCAATACCTACTCTCATTCCATCTTCCTTATTTGGCTTTGTTTTATTCAATTTTGATTGATCAGTCGCGTGGAATTAAAAGTTAATCCACATTCTCATGCGCCAATTCTCCAAACGGTATCTCTTTACGGCGAGAGATGAAGCGATGAAGTGTCTCATTGAATTCTCGGTGATGAGTAACACAGGCAAAATGCCCGGCACCTTCTATGCTGTACAACTGGCTTCCAGACACTAAATCGTGCATGGTGTTGTTCACTTCCCGGGTACTCAGCCTGTCTCCGGCTCCGCTAATCATCAGCGTGGGAACTTTGATGTCTTTCAATATTTCCCGAGTGGAGGTTTTGGTAAAGCTATCGATATAAATTAAGGCGTCAACTGAATTCAGGCTGATACTGTCTTTAATGAACAAGTAGTCCTTGTGAAGCTTCTCATTTTCTTTCATGGACTGTTCATTGAATTCCAGCCACAGCTCACCTCCGAACGATATGATACCTCCAGCAATTGGGTCTGTCGGGCTGAACCTGTCTTTGAGCTCATAAAAGCCGTTAGCGATTGTCAGCGTGTTCACCATTGCGCTGTGCCTGGCCGTCAGGCATTGGGCAATCTGACTTCCATAGGATGTCCCTACCACATCAACAGGCTCATGGATATTCATTGCTTTTAGCACCTGAACGAAGTATTGCGCAATTTTTGAGGGAGAAACATCATCACTAGCGTCACTTTTACCGTGGGCAGGTGGATGAATAATAATAATGCGGTGGTGAGCAACAAAATATTCTAATTGGCGAAGCCACAATTGAGCCGTCATGCCAAACCCGGGGATGAACAATAATGGACTGCCCTGTCCCATAGTGATGACTTCCAGCTTTATCTCAGGGGAGACCGAAATATTCTGAATTTGACTTTTCACCGGGAGCCTCTGTAGGAGCATCGCTAGCGTGGCCCGCCCTTCTTCGGCCGGTGACGAGTTATTTGGCACCTGTCTGGAAGATTCGTTGAATCGACGGCTTAACATAGAGCCGAGATTACCGCGATATTTCTCGCACAAATAACTTGCCACCGCATCGATTGTTGGATGTTCAAAAAACAATGTCCCCGGGAGGTCATTGAAGTCATTTTCCAGCGAACGGGTGAGTTCCATCACCATCATCGAGTCCATACCATAGGAAGATAAATGCTTCGTTGTATCTATGGAATCTGTAGGGATCCGAGACTTTTCAGCGAAAAGTTGTAATAGCGTTTCCCGGACGGACTGAAATGTGTCAGGAGTGAAACTGCCGCTGACCTGCAATGATGCCTGAGGCACTTCTTCCAAAGCCTGCAGATTAAATTGATTGATCAATTTGTGCTTGTGCCCATAGAGCACAACCAAACGACTGAGACCGCTCATTAATCCATAATTCAACGCCTTCAAGCCTTCAGAAGCAGGCATCGGTAACAATCCCAAGTTCTGTTCAATCCACTCCAATTGGGCTGCCGCCAATGTCATTCCGCCATCTCGCCATAGTGGCCAGTTGATGGATAAAGTGGCGCCAGAGCGCTTACCCCCTTCGACTTGTGAATTTCGATATGTGGCAAAGCTATCCAAAAAACCATTGGCATAGGCATAGTCGGTTTGGCCGGCATTTCCCACTACACTGGCAAGCGAAGAGGACATAACAAAGAAATCCAATGCATGATCCGCGGTGAGCTCATCAAGTAGCACTGCACCTACCGCTTTGGGATTGATCACACTGGCAGTGGTTGTCAACGGCTTATTGATCAGATAGTTATCGTCGGTGCGACCCGCACAATGAAATATGCCATTGAGCTGACCGAAGCACTCTTGCACTGCAGACAGCATTTGACTGACACTATCCCGATGACTGAAATCGGTTCTGAAGTATCTGGCGCTCCCCCCCTTGCTCTCTAATTCATGAATCACTTTGAGCTTATCTTCATCTATCGGAGAGCTTCCCGCCAAAACCAGACGAACATCACCGTGGGCAGCGAGATAACGAGCTAAAATCACGCCCAACTTTCCCATGCCACCGGTAATGAGATAAACGCCTCCGTGTTTGATGGGTGAATTGTCGTATGAATCAGGCTGCTGACAAATCACACTATCGGTGACTACATCGAATTGCCTCAAATATTCCTGTTTGCGGCACCCCGCTTCAATGCATATATCGTCTGTATCTGACCTGGAAAATTCGGCCAGGATTGTCTCTATAGCAAGAGAGTTTTCGGTAACCCCTTGAAAATGCACATATCGGCATTGCAGCAGAAGAGATTCCTTGGACAAAGACCTGAGTAAAGACAAGATCGCCTTACTCCATGGGCTAATGGTCTTGTTCATGTCGACACAAATAATCTGTGTTTCCTTGCCGACCTTGGATACCAACCCCTTGAATAACCTGAACACTCTTTCAAATATCCATCCACCAGGATTTTCAGAAGTCGCGGGCATCGTCAATAAAATACATGAAGGTAAAGTCTTCTCTGCCAGAAGTTCTTCAATACACGAGTGAATCTCATCGCTATCCTTGAAGCTGAATTGTGCTGCCGTGATACGATCCTGGATTATTCCTTCTCCCATTTGCCAATGAAGAACGTGAGGGGAGCCGTTATTTTCGGGAGGCAATCTTCCGGATATCACGCTGTACTGACCAATATCAATAGCCAGAACAGATGGAACATGATCAAAGGAGCCTCCTATCGATTCTAACGAATCACTCACGACCGGCTGACTGACACTTTGGGCAAGGATCAACTCTGCCGTCGTCTGTTCGCCCCCCTTCAGCTCTCCCTGCTCTGGTGTTTCATGCCATAACCGGACGCAGAACTCCGTTAATTCGGCCAATATTCGCCCATCACCCGCGATAAGCGTGATATTAAACTGCAAGAGGCTATCATCCTGAGCAGCAAAGCTCTGAATACGTTCGCTCAGGGCGTAACATGGCTCGTTCACCGGTGCATAAATGCAGATCTGACCGAGCGAAAATGGAAGATAGAGACGGTTGGATAAGTCGCCCGACACGAGTGAAGTTATTGTCTGTAAAGCGCCATCCATGATTGAAGGATGCAGGTAGAAACCTTTGGATGAAGAATGGATTCCAGAAGGGATATCCAGTTGTCCGAGAGCTTGTTCACTGCTAAACCAGACTTTACGCAAAGGACGGAAAGCGGGCCCCAAGTGTAGTCCTCGAAGTCCAAATTGATGATAGATGGCATCATGTTCAAGCACCTGATTGAAGCTTTCTAGCAGCGTCTCCAGCCTGATGAGATTCGGAGTTGAATTTGAACTCTCGGTATGAAGAACAGTCCCTTTGCAATAGAAGCTCTCTCCTGAATGCAACTCAAAATAGTGGGATTGTGCTGCCTCGTCTTTGACTCGAATTGAGCAGTCTACCGCCAGATTTTGATCACGAATCACGATCGGCTGTCCCCACATGATATTTTTCATCACAGAGACATTCAGTCCGGCATCTTCGGCGGAACAACGCGCCATTTCAAGGTGAGCAACCCCAGGCAGAATCTTATCCTCCCCTACCCGGTGATCGGCAAAAAAGAACTCGCTCCCGGTAAATTCAATCTTGTATTGAGGCTGAGCTCCTGTAGCGCAATGATGACCAAGCATGGGATTTCGGGAAGCTTCAGTATATTCTTCGATATTTACTGGCCAATAAATTGTCCGATCGAAGTCAGGGCATGGCAAAGGCGTTCGGCAGCCGTTAGGTTCTAATTGATGGCGTTGCCAGTCAATGATATTTCCCGCGTGCCAGAATGCTGCCAATGTCAGGAGTTTTTCATCCCTCGATAAATCTTCTAATATGGGCTGGCCATCTTCACTGACTGGAATCGATTTTAAATCAATCGACTTTATTTCAGAGACCTGCCCCTCCCTCAGGTAATGATCTATCTTTCCAATAAGTTCGGCCTTTGATGACACAATAAAGTGTAGGCGAGATGGTAACTGTGGGCGGCCACACAATAAGGTGAATGCCAGATCGGCAAGCGTGGATTCAGCGCCATAAATGGCGACTTCAGAATTTGTCAGATATTCCCTGATGTTTTTCAGATACTGCGTTAGTTGATTTTTGGTACCCGCCGAAAGCACGATCAGGCTACGCTCTGAACGATGGTTTGAAGGTGGTGCCGGTCGGCTATATTCCTGAAGAACCAAATGAACATTGACACCACCGTATCCAAAGTTATGCAGACTGGCCACAGTGGGATGACTCGTCGACGACTTCCAAGGGTGTGTCTGGGATGGAAAGTAAAACGGTCCCTTATCCATTGAAAAATAGGGTCGGCATTCACTTGCGTGCAACATGGGCGGTATCTGTTGATTCTTCATCGCGAGCAAAACCTTAATCATGGCAACCACTCCGGAAGCTGTTTCCAGATGCCCGATATTCCCTTTGATGCTTCCTATGCCGATTGATTTCCCTGGAGCCTCGTTCGAATCAAACACTTCGTGATAGGCACTTAGCTCTGCTGAATCTCCCATCACATTACCTGCGCCCTGAGCTTCAATATACGAGGCTTGCGAGGGCGATATGCCAGCATCGGCGTAGGCGTCGCGAATCACCTGTGCCTGCATCTTGGGATTCGGGGTTGTCAGTGAGGCTCCGTGTCCGCCATGCCGGACAGCGCTGCCTTTGATCACAGCGTACACAAAGTCGCCGTCTGCCAGGGCTCGAGAAAGTGGTTTTAACAGAACCGCTCCGGCACCTTCACCACTCAGGTAGCCGCTAGCCGTCTGGTCAAAGGAACGAACGGTACTTTCGTTACTGAGAAGCCCCATTTTTCTATTTGATATAAATGTGGTCGGACTGAGAATCAGATTCACGCCACCTGCCACCGCCTGGTCACATTCGCCCGATGAAATGGCTTTCACTGCCTTATGAATCGCCAGAGACGAACTTGAACATGCGGAATCAATGGCCAGGCTTTCCCCCGTCCAGCCGTAGATGTAGGAAACTCGATTCGCTAAAATCGCATGCGTATTTCCGGTATTGGCATAACCATGTGTTCGGTCGTTGCTGTCTGCAATGAGATTGGCGTAATCAAACCGAGCAACCCCCACATAAACACCGGTATGACTACCGTTCATTGCATCTCGACTGTATCCGGCATTTTGCAGACACTGCTCAACGACTTCGAGAAAGATCCGCTGTTGGGGATCCATCAGTCTGGCTTCGCTGGGAGAAATATTAAAATACAGAGGATCAAATAGCGCAGCCCCCCTGATAAACCCCCCGTGGTTACAATCGGTATTGTCGCTATGGGTCAAGGGGTCTCCGTAGATTTTCCTCCAGTCCCATCGCTCCTTCGGCACCAGACTGATCATGCTTTGACCTTCTTTCAATTGGTGCCAAAAATCGACAATGCTTTTGCTACCCGGAAAACGACCGGCGAGACCTATTATGGCAATCTCGTCAGTCTTTCTATTCAGGTTTTCTCTTTTCTGCTGTAGATTCGTCTGCCCAGCCTTCCAATTTTCCCGGTTGTCTTGCTGGGTATGCACCACATCTTGTGCTAACTCTTTTGCTAAATATGCAGACAGAGCGGAAACGGTTGGATACTCAATAAATATTGAAGGGGCAACGGCCAGATCCTTGTATCGCCGGTTAATATCGTTCGCCAGACGGGTCAGCGAAATGGAGTCAAAGCCAAGCGCCACAAAAGGTGTATTCAGGTTTTCCTGAGTGATATCGACCTTGAGAAGCTCATAGATCGTATTGCTCAGCCACGACACAAGAGCCGGATTATTCTCAATATTCGTTTCGCTTACTTCCACCGGACCTTCTGTATTTTTTGAGTCTGTCGACGGTAAACCTTGGTCAAATGTCGGCTTTTGATGCTTTGCAACGATTTCTACGGCCAGTTTGTCAAGCGTGGTGTGCTGCAAAAACGCTGCTGGGCTTAATTTAACGCTAGGAAAGCGTTGATTGATCCGATTAGCCAGCCTGGTCAATGTGATGGAATCGAAGCCCAGAGCTAACCAGGGCTGCTGCGTGCTTAAAGTGCCTGGGTCAATTTTCAAAATATCGAAGACTAGCTCTTTTAAGACTGATTTTACGTCTTCATCGATATCGCCATCTCGCCCCCCTTCGGCTACGTGTTGTTGTTCCCCATTGATTACAGAAAGAGCAAGATTCAGCTCATTTGAATCAATCTGATGCGTATTGTGTAAATGCATCAGAGACGACTGACCCAGCCTGCTCAGCAAGACATATTTGTATTTCTCAATCTCAGGCGTAATAAAGTTCGGAGGACAGGTTCTTGCCTTCACATCATCAATATATTGCCTTGCTTGAGGCCATGGGTTTGGGCCCTGTAACCTGAATAGGGAGGGATAAGAAGGTATATTGAGAAGCTCCCAGTAGAGAGACCAGTTTTCATGGGGATCAGGAAATGCACCGAATTTTTCAGCAAGGGATATCGGGTAAAGTTCGTCGATATTGACGCCCTCCCAACGTTCCAGAGCGCTCAACATCACATCCCGCGTGGGCGGCTCCACCTCTCCACTGAGTATATGGCTGAACCATCTGGACTGTAATTCAGTGACAGGGAAGATATTGGTTGTCGCTCTTCTGACCGGCTTGCAGACATTGCCGATGTAAGCCAATTTAGGAAAATCTGGGTGAAAGACGCCTTCATACAAGCCCTCTTCAATAGCGAGTTCTGGAAGGAAATCAGGTGAAGAAAAACGGTAGCCCGTACAAAAAACAATTGCATCGACGATCTGGCTTGATCCATCAACGTAGTAAACCGTGTCGCCTTCAATGCGACTCAGTGCGGGCTTGATATCAATGTCTCCCTTTGCAACCTTACTGACGACATTATCATTGATATGCAGCACACTATTCTGATGTGAGTGATCCGGCATCAATCCACTCTCTTCAAAATCCCTCATGAAATCAGGCATACTGGCACGCCATTTTTTCAGGACTTCATCTCGTGGAACCTTGCTGAGTACAGCCCTGCGAATAGGGCTAACGGTGCAATCATTGGGTATGAAACCGACGATACGGGGCATAATCCAGTTTTTCCTGCGCAAGCTCCAACTGACTTGCTCAGAGGTCTCGGCTGCTTCAGCGACAATATCCATACCGCTGACACCGTTTCCAACAATAAGAACACGCTTTCCTTTGAGGATGTTTGTATCGTGATAATTGCTGGAGTGGATGATCTCACCGGTAAAGCGCTCTAAACCACTGACACCAGGTAACAAGGGGGACCAGTAACAACCAGAACAAATGGCAACTGCATCATACTTCTCTTTTAATTCCGAATTAAAATCCGAGCTAAATACGACGTCCCACCGGGAGCCATCGTAAGTCAGTCGTTTCACTTCATGGCGATATCGTATCAATGGTTTCAATGTAAAAGCCTCTGCATAACGATGGAGGTAGCGATTCACATCTTTGACCGTTGGAAACGTATCAGCCTCCTCCTCAAACGGAAAATCCGAGAAGTGGCTAGTAAATTTGGAGCTTTGAAAACGCGTACTTTTGTAGGCACCGCCAGCATGGCCAGGGCGAAAAACCCAAATACCTCCAAGTTCATCCGTCTTTTCGAAAACTGTCACCCGATGTCCATTTTCGGTAAGGCATTTAGCGGCTGCCAAACCCGCAGGGCCCGCGCCAATGACCAATACGCTGCATGATTGTCTGTTTGATTCCATGATGACTCACTCCCTTTGAACTACAGATCAGCCAGCAATGCGGCAGTTGTTATCGATTTTTCGGATGAAACAGATTGAAGCACTTGATTGTTTACCGTCGCTGATGGCTGACGCACTTCTGGTTGTGCCACCCGATCCTGATGTGCTGACGGCCAGAGTTCTCTGGTGTTAAACGGATATGTTGGCAGAGGTATCCTATGACATTGCTCACTGCCATATAAAACTGACCACTGAGGCAAATGCCCGCTGAGGTAATGATTTACAAATCCTTCAATGCTTCCGGCATGATCTGCTGTCTCCAGTCCCGACGGTAAAGTACGGGGTTGCTGTGGCTTGGCGTTTGTTTCCGTGGCGCCAGTCCGGCCGTCATTGATCATGAAAAGGAGCGATTCTTTGAGTTCATCCAGACTGCTTACAACCAGCACTCGTCGAAGGGCAAAGTGGCTACGACCAATCTGCAGCGTGTAGGCAATGTCCTCCAGGTTGGTTTCTGCAGGGGCTTGACTAAGCCAGTGAAGCAGATCTTTCACTTTTTGCATTAAAGCGGTTTCGTTCCTGGCTGAAAGGGGAATAATTTGCCCCCTTCCCTGTCTGGGTTTTAGTGGCCTTTGGGACGGGAACTCTTCAATAACTAGATGTGAATTGGTTCCGCTAAAGCCAAATGAACTGATAGCTGCCCGGCGCTTGTGCTCATTTTTCGCTGGCCAGTCCTTCAAGGTCTTGTTGATATAGAACGGACTATCGTTAAGATTGATATGTTCATTTTCTTCTTCAGCATTCAGAGACGGTGGAATTTGCTGATGAGCAAAACTTAACAATACCTTGATTAGGCTCGTGATCCCGGCAGCCATGGTCGTATGCCCGACATTGCCTTTCACTGACCCAATTGCACAAAAATGACGGCGCGAGGTAAATTCGGCAAATGCTTTGCGCAAAGCATTGATTTCGATCGGGTCACCAAGGGCGGTGCCAGTGCCATGCGCTTCTACCAATGAGATGGTGTCAGGATCAATCCCTGATTTATTGTAAACATCAATTTCCAGCTGCTTTTGAGCATTGACGCTTGGAGCCGTAATGCCGTTGGTCGCCCCATCCTGATTTACGCCGCTTCCTTTAATAACGCCATAAATGTGGTCTTTATCAGCGATTGCCTGAGTCAGTCGTTTCAACAGCACAACGCCCACACCTTCGCTAACTACAATGCCATCGGCACCGGCGCCAAATGGCCTGCACTTTCCTGTCGGTGACAGCATGTTCGACTGGCTTCCCTGAATGTGCATTCGAGGTGAGTGCATCATATACACCCCGCCGGCCAGAGCCATATCGCAGTCGCCGTTAAGAATACTCTGACATCCTGAATGGACTGCCACCGAGGAAGAAGAACACGCAGTATCAATGGCCAGGCAGGGACCTTTAAGGTTCAGATGGTATGCTGTTCTTGCCGCTAATATGGAGGGCGCCAGACCGGTAAAAGCGTGAGAAGTTCGATCCAGTGAAACCGATGTCAGTACCTCGTCATAGTCACTGAAAGTGGCACCTACGTAGACTCCGCAGCGGGAGCCTGCTAAATCCGTGTCGCTGTACCCTGCATCCTCGAAGGTTTTATAAGCTTCCTGTAAGAATAGCCTTTGCTGAGGGTCCATGATTTCACCCTCCAAGGGTGAAATATTAAAGAACTCGTGGTCGAACTGCCCGGGGTTATTGAGAAAACCACCCCATTTGCTATAACTCTGCCCATCTGCGTGAGTGTCTTCATTAAAGGTTTCACGATAGTCCCATCGACTAATCGGTACTTCCGTGATACTGGCTGTACCGGCAGCAAGGTTGCTCCAAAATTCTTCTGTGTTGTTCGCTCCAGGAAACTGGCCCGACATCCCGATAATGGCAATATCATTTGAGTGTTGTTTCGAAACCTGGATTGGGTCAATGGATTGTTCCGAAGATGAAGATTTACCTGTCGGTCTTAGCCTGACCCTTGTCGCCTTCGGAGCCTCGACAAACTGTATCGTATCCCCTTTCTTTCGTTTTTCCCTCAACCGAATAGAGCCGGAGGTGGCGCTTTTCTGCAGCGTCACAATTTCTTTCGCAATATTTTCTTTTTTTGATACCTCATTCTTGATGTCAATATGCAGTGCTTCTTGAATACCTTTCACTTTTACAGGCGGCTCTACAGCGATTTCAGAAGCTACGGATGGCAAGACATCAAGGACGTACTGAGCCAATTTCGAAATACTTGGATAGTCATATAAAGACGTCACCTCCAAATTTGCATTCAGATGTTTATTCAAATCCCGAATGATTTCGACTCCGGAAATTGAGTCTACACCCAGACTAGAGAAATTCTCTTCAAGATCTTCCTGCCGAATGTTTTCATGCAATATTCGACTGACAATTTCCGTGATCTGTTCAGTAAACACATGCAGATCGGCAAGCTTCCGATCAGCTTTAGGTTCTGCGTTACGGTTTTTCTGTTCCAACGCTTCTTTCGAATCGTTTCGTTTTATCGGGGAAAAGGCAGACAATAAATGTTCTGTTAGCTTATCTAGCGTTGGGTAGTCATATAACGCTGTCACCTCCAACTGGGTCTGCAACGTTTTATTGATATCGCGTATGATTTCAACCCCGTTAATGGAGTCCATTCCCAAAGAATGGAAATTCTCATACAAATCGTCGTCACTGATCGAGACCTGAATAATACGTTCGACTATCTCGCCAAGTTGCTTGATCAGATGATCCTTATCTCTCTCGACAAAGACTGTCGGACGTTTTTTTGAGGCGGGTTCCTGATGGGACAATATGTCATGGGGCCGCAACTCAAAGGGGTTGATAGGACTGGCAAGCTCGCCGTTAGAAGAATGGCTATCAGAATTTGAGGCTGACATTGAAGCGCTTAACGGTTGCTGTCTATCTCCCTGGTTAAACTTATTCAAGCTTTCAAAGTGCGCCTGCAGACGGGCTTTTACCTCTGATTGAGAAAAGGTCTTTTGGTGCATTTCAAGTTCATAATCAATCACCTCTGGGAGTTGAGCGTTCATCTCTCTGGTTAAACCCTGCTTCAGTGTTTCCAGAGTTAACTGCGGTTTGTCAGCAATCTGAGCCGCAATCGCTAGCGCTTCAGGCAGCACTTTTTCCGATGAAAAGTACAACAGTTCGGGAGCCATGAACCTTAACTCTTCCCCCCGATAGGCGCTAGCCGTATACATCATCCGGGTTGATAGGTTCTCACCAAATCGCCGTTTCAGAATGAGTGTCGCCCCCATTCCAGGTGTGAAACCGTATTTAGTAAAGTTCGCGCTGTAGACCCCCTGCTCGGCCAGAATCACGATATCGCCATACAAACCGAATGCTAAGCCTCCGCCGGACGCATGCCCTTGCATGGCAGAAATGACCGGTACCTTACAGTCCAGCAGGCCTCGATAGACAAAAGCATTATCTGCAAAGGTGCCTTTATTCTCTGACAAATCGTTGAGCATTTCCGCAGTGCCGCCCATACAAAACACATTATCGTAGCCTGTCAGCACAACCACTTTAACGTTGCTACTTTGATTGATCTGTTGAAATATATGGCGTAATCCCGCCAATAGGTTATCGGTTAGCATGTTGCGATTGGCTCGATCATGCATTTTTACCAAGGCAATACCGTGAGAACTGATCTCTACCGATACCTCATCGCTTTGGAAATCAACCATCAGCTTAGCTGCTTTATTTTCCGACCGTCTCGATGGCCCAGAATGAACGGCATGGGCTTCTGAATTCTCTTCAGAACTTGTTGTGAGCAGTTGATCATACCAGTGACGCTTACGTTCAAAAGGATAAGTCGGTAACGAAATCGTGCATGCCCCCCCTGCCGCATACCAACGATTCCATGCGGTTGAATCGTGGCCCTGCTCAAAACAGGCGGCGAGCCATTGAAGACGGACAATTTCCTCATCATCGCCAGTCTCAGCATTGCCAATCAACAACTGCAGTTCTCTCTCCATAGCAATCTGCACATCCCCACCTTCTTGCGCCCCGCTCGGCAAGATGTCAGAGCGGGATACGAGATCCTGCACAGGGACAGTCAATGGCCCAGACTGAAGAACATCAGATAGCTTCTGCCTAAGTTCGGAAATGCTGCTCACGACCATTCCGAAGCGTTTCTTGAAGTGTTGTCGTCCCACCATCAAGGTATAGGCAATATCGATCAGCCTGTTTTGATCACCATTGCCTTCCAACCATTGATGTAAATTCCTGATGGCTGCCATTAATGCTGTGTCTGTTCTGGCAGACAGCACGATCACCTGCGGTCTATTGACCATGGGGTTGTCTGTTGGCGTTCGGTCCGGTGCTTCATCAATCACCACGTGAGCGTTAGTTCCGCTAAAACCGAAGCTGCTGATAGCTGCCCTCCTCACTGCATTTTTCTGGGGATGCCAGGGGGCCAGTGTGGTATTGACATAGAAAGGCGTTGAGTCAAAATCGATTTCGGGATTCGCGTGCGCAAAGTTCAGGGAAGGGGGCAGCGCTTTATGCTTTAATGCCATCAAGACTTTAAGCACCCCTGCAATTCCAGCAGCGGTTACCGTATGACCGATATTGGTTTTGACTGAACCAATCGGGCATATCCCTGACTGGCCATGCATCCCATAGCTTTGGTTTAATGCATCGATTTCGATGGGATCGCCCAGCTTGGTTCCCGTGCCGTGAGTTTCGATATAGTTGATTGATCCGGGAAAAATATCAAATTGTCGATATAATCCCTTTTGCAGCTCAGCTTGTGATTTTACGCTGGGCGCCGTAATGCCATTGGTTCTGCCATCCTGGTTTGTGGCGGATCCTTTGATGACACCATGGATGTTATCTCTGTCAGCGATAGCCTGCTCCAACGGCTTAAGCATGATCACCCCAACGGCCTCTCCTGGAGTGAACCCATCAGCCCGCGCATCGAACGCATAGCTACCACCGGTCGGCGAAAGCATATTGGCCTTACTGGCATAGATATAAAAGTCTGGTAACGTGCGAATAAATACGCCACCGGCTAATGCATAATCACTTTCGCCACTCCAGATACTCTGGCAGGCTAGGTGCACAGCAACCAAGGAAGACGAACAAGCCGTGTCCACAGCCAGACAGGGGCCTTTCAGGTCCAAGAGGTATGCAACTCTGGAAGCGAGAATAGCATTCTCATTTCCCATAAATGCCTGAGCTGCATGACTTATATCTGCCTGATGCATTTGCCCCTGATAATCACCATGACCAACTCCGGCAAATACTCCGCAGCGGCGATTGCCAATGCGGTGACTGGCATAGCCAGCATCTTCCATGGCTTCCCAGGCCTGCTCAAGAAACAAGCGTTGCTGAGGATCGGTCAGTTTGGCTTCCTTTCCAGAAATATTGAAAAATCGCTCATCAAACTGATCAATCCTGTCGAGAAAAGCGCCCCACCGGCTATAGCTTTTGTTTTCGACACTGTGGTCAGCGTCAAAATATTCTTCTGTATTCCAGCGGACAGAGGGTACTTCTCCGATCATACCGGTTCCAGATGCAAGCATGTCCCAGAATTCATGGACACTATCTGCGCCGGGAAATCGGCCAGACATACCTATGACGGCAATATCACCAGCACGTTGAGAAGCGACGGCGGTTATTGCACTATCTCTTGAAGGCTGTTGAAGACTGGACAGATCAGCCTGATTTGCAACATATGATGCAAGTGTTTCAATAGAGGGGTAGTCGAATAGCCTGTTGGGCTTCAGGTTGACCGAAAATACTTGATTAATGACCTCAACCAATTGGACGAGAATCATAGAATCAACGCCCAACTCGGCAAAGGATTTATCCAATTCCTCTGCCGTTAGCTTTCTTTGCAGAACCTTCTCGAAACAAGCTTTCAGATGATATTTAGCCTGTTCACGCTTGTCTTTTGCGCTTTCTTTATCTTGGCCATCGACTTCTTTGAGTGTTTGTCGTGCCAACGCCTTTAACTGTAAAGCAGCTTGTTGCTGATCAAGTTTCTTTGACTTAACCAGCTTCAGTACATCCTGTGCACTCAGGTGATTGCCAGCCATTCTTCCCTTCCTTTTTATTCCGTAACTTAATTCAACCGACTTAATCAATAACCAATGTGTCGAGCTTAGATAACGCATCCTCTACAGACAGTTCATCGTTACCCAGTTCGGTCAGAAGGCGAATCAATTGAGAATCTTTTGCGGCGAACTCTGGTGAAGTGGCCTCTCCCGCGCGACTTTCTGCCGCAATAAATTCAGGGACTCTGGCTTGCGTAAAAGAACCATCCTGCTCAAAATTACCGCCAGGCCAGTATTCTCTTCCGTTAAATGGGTAGCCGGGCAACACTATTTTTTCAGGTACACCCGCAGAATAAAGTTTGTGCCAGTCAACGGTGGCGCCCTCCAGCCATCGGGTAGCAACCTCGAGAAGGTGCCTTTCTCCCAAATGCATCATGGCATCCTGATTCACCCTTGCCCCCTTAACCATCACGTCACTGTTTTGGCCGTTGACATAAGCAGTGAGTGCTTTCTCCAGCTGATCTGCAGAAGAAACGATCACTGCAATCCTCTCCAGCATCGGCTGACGGTTCACCTGTAGGGTATAAGCCAAGCTATCCAACCAAAATTCCCGCGCATTATCCTTTGCAGAGTGAACATAATTGGCAATGCTTTTCGCCTGTTGCTTCAACTGCATTTGGCTTCTGGCCGACAGGACAATTAAATGCCGAGACCGCGCTTGATATCTGCTTCTTGATTTTGCCTCATACTGCTCCAATACAAGGTGCGCATTACTACCATTGAATCCGAATGCGCTGACTGCCGCTCTTCTGGGGAAGCCGGATTTAGGTTCCCAATCCCTTAACTCTTGATTAACCGAAAATGGACTGTCTGCGAAATCAATAAGCTCACTTGCATCGTTGTAATGTATCGAGGGAGGAAGCTGACGGTGCTCCATTGCCAATAAGACTTTGACGAAACTGGCCATGCCTGCAGCAATGGCTGCATGTCCGATATTGCTTTTTACCGAGCCGATTAAGCAGTTTCCCGGAGGAACATCAGCAAAGGCCGAACTCAGCGCCTCGACTTCCAGAGAATCTCCAAAGCGGGTACCCGCACCATGGGTTTCCACATATCCGATTGTGGCTGGGTTAATATTGTGTCTGGCATAGACTGAGGCCAGCAAGTCGGCCTGAGCTTTAGCGTTCGGCGCCGTTATGCCGTTTGAACGGCCATTCTGATTTAATCCACTGCCCTTGATCACGGCAATAATTCTGTCACCGTCCGCAATCGCCTGCGACTTTCGCTTCAGTACGACAGCACCCACACCCTCACTGGGTACAAAACCATCCGCACTCTTGTCGAACGGACGGCATTTCCCCTGCTTTGACAATAGCCCTGCAGCGTCACACTTTTCATAAAACTCACCAGTATGGGTAAGAAATACACCTCCGGCGATCGACATGTCGCATTGGCCGTTCAGAATACTTTGACAGGCAAGATGAATAGCCGCCAACGAAGAAGCACAAGCCACGTCTATTGCCAAACAGGGACCTGAGAGGTTCAGGTGGTAAGCGATACGAGACGGCGCGACCGATGTCTCGTTCCCCCAGAAAGAGGCGGCTGACATCGATTCTGTTTCGACTTTCAGGAGATCGTCATAATCACCGCCCGTTATCCCTACGAACACGCCGCAGGAAAGAGCCTCTTCAGCTGTCTTGGCATATCCGGCCTGCTCCAGTGCCAGATAAGACTGTTGCAGGAACAGTCTTTGCTGTGGGTCAGTCTGCACTGCATCCTGTGGAGAAAGATTGAAAAAGTCAGCATCGAAAATCGCAGCATTATCAATCAATCCGCCATATCTGACATCGGGAGCAACAAGAGATCCCTGACGCCAACATTTGATCGCACGAACTGAATCAACACCCTCCGCCAGATTTTCCCAAAACTGCTCAGCATCCTGAGCTCCGGGAAACTGGCAAGCGACGCCTATCACCGCGACATCATCGTTGCCTGATACTTCTGAAACACTGGCAGTATCGCTAGACTCAGTCATAAGTTGAGCTGGTACAGGTTGACATCGGACGACCACCTTGCCAATGTTCTCCCTATTTTCAAGATAGTGATATGCCTGTTGAATCTGTTCGAATTCAAACACCCGGCTAATGGTTGGGCTGATCCTGTTCTCCCTCAGATATTGCGACATTTCATTCAGATATCGGGGGATTGAAGCTGAATTCCTAAGCAACATTTTCCGAAGATCGATGCTATGAAATGACTGGTTATCATTCATCTTCGACAAATCAATCGATGTTGCCCCTTTAAGGCCAGTCATAGCGATTTCGACATACCGGCCACCATATGCCAGGCAGTCGATACCCTTCTGAATGGCATCTCCTGCCAAAGTGTTTATGACGATGTCGACCCCTTTCCCATCAGTCATCTCCATCACCTGTTCGGCAAAGTCTGTTTCACGGTAGTGAATCACCCGTGAAACTCCCATTTCTTTGAGATAGTCTAATTTTGCGACCGAGCCAGCAGAGGCAAATACCTCCAGGCCTGCCTGTAACGCGAGCTGTACGGCAATTAAACCGGTACCTCCTGTCGCCGTTTGGATAAGGATTTTCTCTCCTGGATTCATCATCACGGATTTGAATATGTGATGCATGGTTAAAAACACCACAGGGAAAGCACAGGCGTCCTCGAACGGCACTTCTTCCGGTTTAGGGACCACAAGCGAAGCCGGGCAGTTAACGAAGTGAGCGTGTCCACCTAGTTCACTTCCAGTTAACGCGATAACCGCATCGCCAATTGTTACATTGGATACATTTTTGCCAATCTTACGGACCACTCCAGCGACTTCGAAGCCTGGTGTGAAAGGATAATCCGGCATCGTAGGATACAAGCCCCTAACACACAGCAGATCGCCAAAATTCAATGAAAATGCTCTGACTTCTATCTGTACCTCTTGTGGCCCTGGGTCGCCGATGGACAGCCTTGCTAGTGAAATACTGTCGATATTCCCCGGTCGGGCGATCAGAACCCTACTGTTTCCATTCACCGGCAGAAACTTCTCCCCCTGTATTGTTTCAACATCAGCCCGTACCGATGCGTTTTGGGGGATGGCGGAAGCAGTCGCGGCTGCCTGAGCTGCAGTCTGAAGGACCTTCATTGGCCTAGATGTTTCTGGTAGCTTGAGTGGTGTCGTTTCCTCTATGCTTTGCAGGTGGGCAGCCAGTCTACGAATGTCGGGATAATCAAATATTGCGGTGGTTTTTAGGGTTACCCCAAATGCATCATTGACCCGGTTCACCAGCTCGACACCGGTTATTGAATCAACACCATAGTCCGCGAACCCTTTATCTTCCGATACATCTTGTACCGACATTTCCATTGCAGTAGAGACCAGCTCTTTCAGCTTCTGAACTATTGCCTGAGAATCTACCGCCGATAACGCCTTTTCCCCTGCGGTTGCCTCATCAGACAGAGCGAATGTCACAATTTTCTCGGACACCAGAAAATTCGCCAGTCCGCGGATATTGGGGTAATCGAAAATGACTGTGGTCTTCAGGTTGATCCCAAAGGCATCATTGATCTGATTGACTAATTCAACTCCGGTAATTGAATCAACGCCGTAGTCCGCAAACCCCTTGTCATCGGAGAGGTCTCTTTTATTCAACTCCAGCACAGAGGCAGTAACCTGTTTCAATCGAGCAACTACATCGCTCGTGTCAGCTCCGGCGTTGGCCGTTGTAGTACGACCACCAGTTGCAGGTGCTGCGTCCTGGATTGTTGGTCGATCACTGATTGCAATACTCTCGTTTTCAGCAATGATGACGTTTTGGCCAAGATCTTCGCCACCGGTGAAAAATTGCTGCAAGACGACAGAGTCTTTGAAGCCCGCTAACTCAAGTTGAGTTTGCCATCCGGAGCAACTCAATAATGGTGAACCAGGTATCCTCGCCGACTTGTCATCAAACACCCACCAGCCCGGCAAAAGACCGAAAGTTAGGGTATATGGACTTTGTGCTGCGGTGAGTTCATTGAGTATCAGCCAGCCGTCACTCTGCAGTAATGACTTGATATGGCCAAGTGAACGGCCGATATAAGGAGTGGCATGTATCACATTGGTAGCTAAAACCAAGTCTATCGTTCCGAGTTCGATGCCCTGCCCGTCCACCGCTTGATCGACATTAAACAGAGAAAACTCAACAAAGGGATACTGTTCCCCGAATGACTGACGGCCATGTTTGGTAAACGCCAACGAGATATCGGTATAGAGATATTGAATAGACTCTCTAAAGGGCGAAATGGCTTCCAAGACTGGCCCGCTTGTACCACCGGTGCCGGCACCAATTTCCATAATTCTTATTTTTTGCCGATTGTCCTGACTCGCTAACCTGGCTTTCAAATAACGAACGATGGATTCAGCAACCAGGCTATTGCAGTGATCAGCCTGACGATTCCCGTTATAAATTCCCTCGACCAGATGGAGAGATGCATTGGGGAACATGACATCGCTAGCCGATATCTTACCGGATAAAATACTCGGGTATTGTGAAAGGCAATGTTTGAGCAATTTAACGTGCGGGGCCAAGTCTGGATAACGCATCAGAAGCTTATCCAGATCGGTGACATCAACCTTACGAAGGCTACTGTCGGCCACTGAAGCAGAAGTGATGAAACCTCCAGCGTTCTTTTCAAGGTAACCGCCCTGAACAAGTATCTTCAGTAATTCACCGAATAACTGTTCATGTTCAGGTTCAAGTTCCAGCTTCTGTGTTAACTCGACCATTGACCATGCCTCTTCAGCCATCTGGAATACCCCCAGCGACTGAAAAATGCTCAATAATACCGGAGGTAAGGCAGAAGCCAGGGCTCTATCCTGCTCGGTCTGACGTTGCAGAAACAACGTATCAGCCTTGTGTGTCAATAAATCCGGTGACAGTGAACGCAGCAGCGACGGCCCCTTCGATATAATATTTGGCTCCCGAACAGAGACACTGGATACTTCGCCCAAGCCAGTCACTAACGGGCTTAAGAATTTCTCGGTCGCATGAATCGCCACAATCTGGCTGTGCTCGCTAGCCAATACTCTGGCGATGGCTCGAATGCCATCCGGTGTATTGATGGAGAGAATTCCCTGAGCAGCTAATCGATCACGGTATGCCTGGGTGGACACGATTCCCACTTCACCCCAGTATCCCCAATTGATGACTTTGGCGGGATAAGGTTCCAAATCGTTCAGGTAGTCGCTATATGCGTCTTTAAAGGCACACCCAGCCGCATAATTACTCTGCCCGGCATTGCCCCAGAATGACTGGGCGGAAGAAAAGACAAGCATAAAGTCCAACGGATGCGCGGCCAGTGCGTGATGAAGGATCCCCAACCCTTTCACCTTGGGATCCAGAGCTGAAGTGAACTGTTCTTCGTCCATACTGAGCACAGCGCTATCCTGCAAAACAATAGCCGAGTGCACTGCACCATCGATATTCCCAAAACGACCTGTCGCTTTTGCCACAGCAGCTTTCATACTGTGTTCATCACATGCATCAGCCTGTAGATACAGGACCTCTGCACCCAATTTTTCCAACGCCGTAACCGCTTCCTGTTTCGCTCCTGATAAGGAGGAGCGCCCTATCAGTATCAGTCGTGCGGAAAAATGTTGCGCCAAATATCGGCTAAAGGCCAGTCCGATCCCGCCGAGTCCTCCCAAGATCAGGTACACCCCTTTGTGCTTGTAGTGGGGCATCTCACTGGAGTCATCAGGCAGTGGTGATGGAATCAAGTGTTGCTCGAGCTTAGTCCCCTGGCGGATCGCAACAAGTTTTCCTGAGTATGCCTTTTCTTTTTTGACCAAGCGTGCAATGTCTTCTACATCATCCCCCTCCAAATCTGCGTCGATGATGCTGAGGTGCCATCTTGGAAATTCTCGACTTAGGCTACGGGCAAATCCGTGGCAACTCGCACCATAGGGGCTCACACTGGATTCTTCCGCGACTTTCATTGAATTGCCGGTAATCACTTTCAGAGAAAGTGGCATCTGCGAGTAATGCCGTCCCAAATGTCCAGCGATTCTATACAGCATGCGAACGCCGAAGCGCTGGCTCAGTTCAATTTTCTCTACTTCATTCAAAGTCTCTTTCGGACAGTTCCAACACCCGCCCAGAAAATAGATTGTCTCGGGGTTATCGATTTCGCTGAACAGCCGTTTCAAGGCTACTGGATCGTCGACACCCAGTAACCAAGCCTTGTCATCTAAACGACTCGACTGATCTGACAGCTGAATCCTCAATATATTATCGTCTTGATGCTGTCGGGCTATCGATTCCGCGAGGTCTGCAGCATTCTCCGGATAGATAAGCCATACATTTTGGGTCGAGGCAGCCAGGTTCCCGATGTTAGTCGCTTCCGACAGCAGTGCTGCCGGCCTCCATTGCGGGGCATAGAAAAAATTAGTCAACTTGTCTTTGGGTTTTCGTAAACAAATATCAGAAATTCGCACACACAATTGACCATCGTCGTCAAACAGGGAGGCACTGTACTGGCCGCTGTCTTCTTCACGAACATAGCCGATACAGCTTGAATTCAGGGGTTTGAATTGCTCAATACTGCCTATTGAAAATGGCAGTAATGGACCTGTCTGTTGCTCCTGTATACCTGCAATCATCTGGAGAGCACCATCCAGCAAGGATGGCGACAATTGATAATCCAGGGAATGACCTTGTGCATTTGCAGGCACCGCTAATACAGCCAGAGCTTCTTTATCAGAAGAAATAAGGCTTTCAACCGTGGTAAATAACGGTCCGTATTCCACTCCGTTTGAAGCAAACTGCTGATATAAAAGACTTGGTTCCGTCACGTTCGACAGTCTCTCACGAATTTTTTCGATATCAACAGGGGGAGTGTCAGGCACATTGAAGATATTCGTCTGAAGCTTGCCCTGGCTATGCAATACCTTTTCCGCGCCCTCGTAAGCGTATAACTGGAAACTTCCTTCACTGCCGCTGAAGTCCAGCGCGATATGCACGACAGCGTTATCGTCATGAACAACCAGAGGGCGTAACCATATCATCTGGGAAATACGGTACGCCGATGCCATCTCCATCTTGGTTAATGCTTCAGCAACCATCTCGACCTGCGCGGTCCCTGCCAGCATGAACTCACCACCGACACGGTGATCCCGAATGACAGGTAAATCCACTGACAAATACTTATCAAACACGATCCCATGATTCATACTTTGAGTTGGATTCATGCTGTCCAGCAATGGGTATCGAACTTGTCTGACGTTTTCTGCTTCTGGTTGTGACTGGCTAATCCAATAATGGTCACGAGCGAACGGATAGAGCGGCAGAGCGGTTTTCGCATATTGCTTGCCCTGATGCAGAGCACGCCATTCAACAGGCTCACCTATGATCCATTTCTGTGCGATTTCCCACAAGACTGTTTCTTGAGAGGAACGATTGTGCTTGGATAGCCGTGTTGTGCTCCCTCCGATTTTTCCCGCCAAATAGTTCCCGGTATCCTGCAGTGTTCGATTCAGATAGCCGTTAAGCTCAGTCAACAATTGATCCACGCTTTCTGCCACAACTGCCAGGCGGCAATCTAACTCAGGGCGTCCAGACTGAAAGTTATACGCCAGTTGTGCGACCTTTTGCGGAGACGCAAATGCGCCTGCGCTGGCTGTAATAAAGTCACAAATATTCCTGACGTATTCATCAAGCTGAGCCTCCCTTAACGCAGAGAAGACAAATAATTGTGTCGTTGGCAGAAACACCTGACTTTCGAGCTGAATACCAGCTTTCGGGATATATTCTTCGATGATCAAATGGGCATTAGCTCCACCGGCACCAAACGAGCTGATGGCAGCTCTTCTCGGGTAGGAAGAATCAGAAGAGTACCCGCCATTTTGAATCTGTTCTGCAGTATGCCAAGGCCCTAGAACCTGCTGGGGTTTAAATCGGGTTTTCTGCCAGTCAATATTGTTATTCAGTTCTGTAGAGTGGAGAGAAGGAACTATTTTTTTGTGCTTCAGTTGCAACAGCACTTTTGTGAGCGCCGCCATACCGGCAGCAGACTCCAAATGACCAATGTTGGATTTCACCGACCCAATTGGAACAGGTTTTTCTTGTTGATGCGCTTTGCCCTGAGCTTCTCGGGAAAATGCTCTATCCAGCCCATTTATTTCTATTGGATCACCCAGAGCCGTTCCTGTTCCGTGAGCTTCCACATAACTGATGGACGATGCCGGTACGCCCGCCTTGTCCAAAGCGGCAGAAATCAGTTGTCCCTGAGCGACGGGATTCGGCACTGTAAATCCATTGGTCTTACCGCCGTGATTGACTGCACTGCCTTTGATCACAGCGTGTATCTGATCCCGGTCTTCAATCGCTTTTCTTAGGGGCTTTAACAACACCGCACCGACACCCTCACCCGGTACATAACCATCACCTCCTGTGCCGAAACTCCGGCAGCGGCCATCACTGGATATGAATCGGTCTTTGGTCAGTAACTGATATTTCCAGGGATGAAGGGAGAGATTTACACCTCCGGCCAGAGCGATGTCGCAATCCCCCATAGCAATACTATTACAGGCAAGATGAATGGCACTGAGCGAGGACGAACACATACTGTCCAGCGTCATGCTGGGACCACTAAAGTTATAGTGATATGAAACTCGATTAGCGATAGCGGCAAAAAAAGCTCCGCCACGCTGGGATTTTTCATTCTCGAACAACTGATAGTGACTGTACATCGCACCGACGTACACCCCGACCACTTGGTCATTCAGACTTTGTTTTGTATAACCGCTGTCCTGAAGGGTATGCTCTGCTATCTGCAGAAATAACCGCTCCTGAGGGTCTATATAACGGGCTTCCTTGGGCGAAATATTGAAGAAAAGCGGATCAAAACAATCCACGTCATCAATAAATCCGCCCCACTTACAAATACTACGCTGTTGTTGCTCGCTTGGATTATCATAATCCCGCCAGTCCCAACGCTGCCGGGGGATTTCGATGATGGAATCCCGGCCATTACACAAGTTATCCCAAAACTGATCTAAATTTTCTGCATCCGGATAGCGGCCGCTCACACCGATAATAGCGATGTCAGTCAGTTCAGATATATCTGGGGACGCTCCTGATTCGTCGAAATTTACGCTTACCCGAGATACTTCTTGATTGACTTCGAGATGACTGATGTCTTCCTGGCCAGAGTCACTTCCCAAAAGCTTTGCCAATGCATGGTCATGTTTTTTCGTGACATACTCCGCCAATTCCTGCAAGGAACGGTACTCAAAAAACAACGTCTTTGACATCGGTCCAAGATCAGACTCTAGCTGTCGGTTCAAGTCCGTTATCATGATCGAATCGATGCCGTATTCGTCAAAACTGGCATTAACCCTGATACTATCCAAAGGCAGCTTGGTCACACTGGCAAGCTGTTTCTTTAGATATTCCAGTGCGGCACTTCTTAAGGTTTGGCTGGACTTCATCGATTCACTTTCCTTGTTTGTGGCAACGCTGCTATCAGCGTATTCATCGAAGCTATCAGGTAGTAGGGTGTTGACTAATGACCCGTGATCCAAGCTTGTGCTAAAAGCCTTCTGCAGCTTGTTTTCGCTGGCATTGAATAACAAATAATGGCCGGGCTCATGGGTGAGCAAACCACCAAAAGCAGCGAGTCCCTGAGGTGTTGTCAGAGGTGTCATTCCCAACCAATCATCAAGATAAGCGAGAACATTGGTGGCCACTTGCATCCCACCTTCTGCCCACAACGGCCAGCCTATTGAATAGGTTTTGCCCTGACGTTGATCTTTTTGTCTTAGCTGTTCCCGATAAGTGCAGAAATGATCAATAAAATGATTTGCATAGGCGTAATCTGTTTGCCCTGTATTCCCGAGTACGCCAACAAAAGAGGAAAAGCAGATAAAAAATGCCAGCGGATCTTGCTGTGTATGAAAGTCCAGCCACTGTGTACCGGCGATTTTAGGGGCGAGTACTTGTTTTGAATCCTCTCGAGATTTGTTGATCAGAAAAGCATCCCGATTCAATCCAGCCGCATGAACCACGCCTTCAATATCGCCATATTTCTGTCGAACCATCTGCAAGGTTTCGCGAACAGAATCACGGTCTGAAATATCGCAACAACAATATGCGACTCTGATGCCTTGTTTTTGTCGTTCGTCAAGCAGCCGGCTTTTATCTCCTGTTAAAGGAGAACGCCCAAGCAAGACAACTGTTCCTTTCGAACGACCTGAAAAATACTTCAGGAAGATCTGTCCTAAGCCGCCCAGCCCACCAGTCAGGAGGATGACACCGGTGGTAGAAAGCAAACTGCGATCGGATGCAGCGTCATCGCCAATGGATAAAAATGGATGGTTGTCCTCGGTCGTGCCACTGACGGCATGCAAGAAGCTTACTTCTCTCTGAGCTTGACGATATCTTACTTCAAACTCCCACTGTTCCTTGCCTCCAAGTTCAGTTGACAACCATTGCGCGATTCTGCCAGCTCCCACTTCATCCGGGGCAGCAACAGCAACCGTTTTCAACAACTGTCCTGGATTTTCATTGTACAAAGCGCGGCCAAATCCGCTGAGGGAGGAGAAATAGCACGACGCCAAAGATGGACTGTGCTCATACAAAAATAACGTCTTGCAGGTATTTTCTGCAGGATGTGCCAGTCGACTCTTAAACCACAACATGATCGGATAAAAGCTTTGTTCCAATCTGGAAGTGATTGCTTCTTCCCTCAATTCTTGACTGGCAGAGTTTGGTGAAGATGAAGTTATTGACGGGCTGAATATGGCCAGGTCAGGCAATAGACTTGTGTCTCTAAGCTCATCAACCAGTCGGAAAACATGAGACGCATTGCTCATATCAAGTGTAAAACGATCTTCACTGACCCGGATATACTCGTTTCCTGGAACCACCACCACATGACGCTTCACTCTGCTGGCCAGCTCTGCCACGGCATCAAGGAAAGGCTTAGCCGTTGACGGCTCCATAAACGTCAGCAATACCTGACTACCAAGTTCATCGCCATTCATTCCTTCCCCATTTAAGGAGACCTCTCTTTGGCCATGCCACCGGACCTGATGGAAGCTAGATGAGCCTGCTAAAGGCAGCTGATCCTTCGGCATTTCCTTCGGGTTTTCTCTCAGGCAAACGGTAAGACGATTGAGGCTTACCAGAATCCGTCCTTGCCGGTCAGTCATATCAACATCAAACCGCTTCAATCTGGCATTGCCATTGTTTTCCGGTATAAGCCTTATATTGACCAGGCATTCAGCTGAAAGCGGTTGAAAAAGTACAATGTCTTCTATCAGGTATGGGAGGTATTGATCGTTTGTCTGCTGACCTTCAATCAGAAGACAAGCTTGCAAAGCACCATCAATTAACGCAGGAGGAAGACCCATTGAGGGATTGATGCTGAACTGCAAGTCCTCAGGCAAAGTAAGCAGAGCAATGCCCTCCTCGTCTCCAAGTCTTAAATGATCGATAGGACGAAGCTTTTCACCATAAGAAAAGCCTTTCCGTTGTAGTCTTTGATAGCAATCACTGGAAGAAAGGAGCTTCGGGCAGCGCTTGCGGATTGTATCCAGATCAAGGACTTCAAGATCTCTATTGGGAGACTTGTGGAACTCTATCCTTCCCTCAGCAAAGCGGTCTTCCCCATTTGAGAATACAAAATCCAGTGGATTGGGTAAGTCACCGCTAATGTTGAAGTGGAGTATCTGCTGAGCGTTATCCGCGATATAAGGTTTTAGCCACCTGACTCCACGAAGGGAGATCTCGCCAACACCAGACATGATCATTGCCTGTTGAGCAATGATGCTCATGTAAGCCGCTGCCGGAAGCACTTTCCTGCCCGAAACGACATGATCCTTCAGGTAATATTCGGCTCCACTAAATTTCAGTTCATATTGCCTTGTTCGATCTTTATCTGCGCCAATAAACTGAAGCGGCCAGTGTCTGGCTGATGAAGTTTCTGAATCGATTCTATATGTAGGACCTTCGGACTGAGGACCACCGCCCTGGTCTGCCGTAAACCAGTAAGATGATTGATCGAATTGATACTTGGGAATATCTACGAATATCCCACGACCATTCATCAGGGTCTGCCAATTAACATCGACACCAGACTGATAGAACTCCGCTACCAGACTGTACAGTTGCCAGCTCTCAGCATCATCCGGTTGCGACGGGTTATTGCCTGCAAATGTATTAAAAGAGCGTAGCTCATGCAAACGCGGGGGAACGCCTAAAGAAAGACAATGCGTATAAGTCGACGCCGACCAATTCCTTTTTGGATTACTCAGTGTCAGCCATTGCTCTGATGAACTAGCCAGATTCACCCAAAATACCTGCTCTTGAGGATAATCGGCAGTATTCAACTCGATCTGATGTTGATGAAACGAAACCTTATGCAATACCTCTAGATAAGAACAGTTCTCCGATAGCAGCTCGTTGTGATCAAGCATTTCGCCTAACTCGCAGACCAAGTCCAGCGTATCCTCCAAACCGATAACCCCGGCAGCATTAGCCGCTGCGAACCAACCTAAACCTTCCGCCTGAATGCCTTGGGGAATAATTCCCAGTTTCTTGAACAGGGCAAACAATGCCATCTGGACACTGCACCAGGCCGGGAATCGATATGAGTTATCTGACATCAGCGACTGATTGTCGCCCCATAGCGCCTGAGTTAATGGAACCTCAAACCAATCTTTAAGGTATTGTGCACATCGGTCCAGAGACCGTTTGAATTCAGGGTGGTTGTCGTAAAGATTTTTTCCCGGAAACGGTATTGAACGGGATGTCGGGACCGATTCAAAAAAGCATTGAAGTTGTATGATGGAATCCCGGAAATCAACCGAATCAGTTAACTTCAGTTTTGAAATCAGCTCTTCGCGAGAAGAACCATGAAAACAACGGCGATATTCAAAATCAGCCCTGTTAACAGCTGCACTAAAGCAAATATCCGCGAGGTCCATAGACCTGCTCTCTTTTCCGGTGAGAACGACCTGATATTCCTGTATCAACCGATTTAAACTTTTAGGTGTCTTGGCTGACAGTTTAAGGAGATAGCCTCCTGCTGGTCGACTGATCCTATCGTCGCTCTTACGTTTGACTCTAGGCGCTTCCTCTACGATCACGTGTACGTTAGTACCGCTAAACCCAAACGAACTGATACCTGCCATCAACTTCTTTTCCTCCCAGAGACAAGCATCTTTACCCAATATGCTCAGCCCGGTCAGAGGCGAAATCTGTTCATTTCGGGTGTGATAGTGGATCTGAGGGGGGAGCTCCCGATGCTGCATGGCCATAACGACTTTGATTAATCCAGCGAGTCCGGCAACAGCTTCCGTATGACCTATATTGGCTTTAACCGAGCCAATATACATATCTTTGGTTCGACGGGCGCCTTTGGTCTCTCCGTATACCTCGTTCAATGCCTCGATTTCGATGGGATCGCCCAGTCTCGTACCGGTCCCATGCATTTCCACATAGGAAACCTGATGGGGCTCTACCTCGGCAGCGGTCAAAGCAGATTGAATGACTTGTCTTTGGGCAAGGCCATTTGGTGAGGTCAACCCGTTACTTCTACCATCCTGATTCACGGCACTACCGCGAATCACCGCCAAAATATTATCCCCATCCTTTTGGGCCTGGGATAACCTTTTCAGTACAATAACGGCGCAACCTTCGCTACGCACATAACCATCCGCTTGATGATCGAAGACTTTACAGCGACCGTCTTTGGCCAGCATGCCAGCGCTGGCAAAAGCGTTTGTCAGTTCGGGGGACAATATAAGATTGACACCGCTCACCAATGCGACTTCACACTCATCATTTTTAAGGCTTTGGCAGGCTAAATGAACTGCTGTCATGGATGAAGAGCATGCTGTATCCACCGATAGTGTTGGCCCCATAAAACCAAATGTATATGCAATCCGCCCCGCAGCTGTTGAGGAAGAATTCCCGGTCGCGTAATAAATCCCACCTCCGGGATTGCCTGAATAGCGGTTTTGCAACAGCTCATAGTCATGAGTGAAGATGCCTGTAAACACTCCAATGGGGCGTTTTTTAAGATTTTCAGGAACGATGCCCGCATCTTCCAATGCCAGCCATGTCTGTTCCAGTAGCAAGCGTTGCTGAGGATCTAGATATTCAGCTTCCCGTGGCGTCACCTGAAAGAAAGCACCATCAAACAGATCAACCTGATCCAGGAAGCCGCCATGAAGGTTTGTCAGTGTGTTATTTGATATATATCGTCTTGCAACCCCGTCAGGAGCATAACCAATGGCATCCCCACCTTCTGACAGAAGTTGCCATAGCCGTTGAGGGCTATCGACTTGCCCGGGGAAGCGGCAGGACATCCCAATGATTGCGACAGGCTCAGCTTCAGAATCTACCTTTTTTTTGACCGAGCTTTCGGAGGATGAAGCAGATCTGGCAAGGTTTTCTACGATTTCGTCTACGGAACCATGCTTGAAAAAAAATGTCGGAGGAATGTTGCTTCCGATCACTTTGTTGATACGGTTTCTTAGCTGCATCAGAGCCATGGAGTCAATCCCCATATCTTTTAACGGTCTGGAATGGCTGTAGCCAGTGCCGGTCTGATTTCCCGTTAGCGCCAATACCTGAGACTTGATCAATTCAGCTAAAGCTGCAGCATCCAGATTCACGACTTCTTCAGCATACTGAGGGGTGTCTTTTCTGCTCAACGCCAGTAAGTCGTATTCAATGAGGACCCCGATTCCCAAATTCTGCTTATCTTCAGGTCTGAACCCTTTCACGATTCCACGAACTTGCGCGCCGTGTCCCCGGTGAAAGGTGACCAGTGGATCAACACTTTCGCCCTCAGACATGACATAGCGTTCCATTTGTGTTTCGTTACTGCCGGTAAATTCGGTACACCGGGTAACAGCACACACTTTGTCAATCCTGTCATCGGACATGGAAATTAGCAGTGCTCCAGAGAGAAGAGTGTCGCCAATCCCCATTTCCCGATATTGGGGGAGCACATTGAGCGCGATCAATTGAGTTGTCGGTGCCCCGTTGCGATGAATCCTATAGGCATTGATGTAGTCTCCCTGATAAACATCATCCGGAGACTCAATTCTTTGAGAGTACACAACTCCCGCGATTTTATTATCAATTGATAGCAGCCAATTGCCTTCCCTGCAGTAGGAAAGCCTCTGCAACAGATCGTGCCGCGTAACCTGTAAGTGTTCAGCCCAACACAGTTGTTCCAGTTGATACAGTTCATCCAAGTCTTCCAGTGTGGCCAGGCGAACTGCGTAAGGCGCATTGTGGAAATGACAAACGGCCTGCGAGGTTATACGGCTGTCTTCCGGATAACCCCGCCAAATCTCTCTGTCACAAAACATTTGTTGCTGCGCAGCAGTAACAAGAAGATCCCAAGCCGATAATGAATGTTGACGCTCAAGTGCATCAATCGTATTCACTCGACTTAAAACAGACTGCAGCTTGGCGTATTGTAGCGAAGCACTGTCGAGAGTTTGTTTGGCTGAAAAGGATGCGACACAAATTACACCATGGCGCCCCCCGACAGCTTTCCATTGTTCCACCCGTCTCTTGTAGTCAAAACAAACACGGCTATAACCAGGCAAGTGATCGATGAACAGGACCTCGTCTTCCTGATATAGATTTCTTGATTCAAGCGCCTGCTTTATGCTTAATAAGTTGTCTCCTGATGACTTTAGCAGGAGGTGATCAATACCCTGCTGCGTTAGCAAAGCGCCAGCTCTCTCAAGCTCTTCCGGATTATTGTTAACACCAACCAGCAGCGGCAGATTTTCAGATTCTGAACTGTTTTCTTCAAGGACACTTGCAACCCAGGCTAATAATGAGCCGTTGCCACAAAGACAATCAACAATGACTCGCGGGCCCGGAGCTTTTCCGTCTTTTTGGGTTGATCTGAGTGCTTCGCCCAATGCATTTAGTGCATGCTCTGTATTGAAGTGCGGATTCTGTATGTTCTCGGGAAAAATCGGTAGCTGATTCGAGGGCTTGACCTGCCCACTATCATTTTTCAGAAGTTGGTCGATGAAAAGGTATCGGTGAGCAAGCTCAATTTCCTCCTCTCCTGCGGAAATATGTTGATATAGAGCGATACCGGATTCGGTCATTATCAAGTTGTTCTCATCCAGTTTTGCCCACCCCAAGCAGAGAATCAGCCTTTCCAAGAGAGCTTTATATTCAGGTTGAATCGGTCCGATAGATATGTGGTGTATTTGATTATCTGAAACCTGCACCCATTTCCGGCCGATAAAACAAAACAGAGGAAGCAACAGCGCTGCATGACTATAGCCACCATTATCTACTGACTTATTCTCAAGCTCTGTCAAAACTTGCGAAGCAAATGAAAACACGACATCACGGTCATCAGACTGTCTTTGGTCAGATGAAAGTACGGCATCAAAGTCGATACGGTAAAGCGTTATCCAATCCTCAAGTTCAGTGACTCTCTCAGGGCTGAGGCGAAGGATAAGATTGTTATTGTCATCGGATTCAATCAATCCCAGTGTTTTCAGATAGTCGGTCAGTTGATCCAAGCGGAAAAGATCAAGGCCCAGCTCAGTGGCAAGCATGGTCGTCGTATATTTAGCTGAGGATAAAAGATGTTCAATAACCCGCAGACGAAAAAGGGCGCTCACAACGGGGACAACGCCATACCCAACTACATATTCAGACATCTTGTGTTTCATACTTATCATCTCCATCCCTGAATGTCTAAAACCGCCATCTGGCTGTCCGCCCGAGACGAGAACCATCATGATCTGGGCATCCGTTAAACCCCGAACGCTGACAGAACATGCGCTCGATGAACTTCCCGTGCATGGTCCAAGCCTTTTTGCACGATGTGACTCAATTAACTTTCGTCGCTTTTCATCAAGATGTTATTCAGTCTGTTACACTCAATGAAAACGGCAGATAAGCCAAACGATTGCCACTCAAACCAAACTTGATGAACCGCTGTAAAATAGAACCATCTATTGAATAGACATTTTCTGCGCTGCATTCTTAGAAGAGTATTTGGGCACTTGGTAATTGATAAACTACATTTTTAATAAAACATTTTGCGCGATAACAGGCGAACGTAAAATAATACAACCCATGATTCATGGTGATGCCAGAGATTGATTGACTCCCTCAGAGCAATGATTCAAGCGATAAGTATTTATTGGTCTGGCTCAACCTCCCAATGAGTACGCCTATGTAAATGGAACCTGACACAAACAGAATCACAACACTTAACAAGACTTAAAATTCAGTATCTTAACAACAAGATCTCAAGTTCAACATCTCCACACCTCTACACATGGAGGCACTGACTGTGGTGTTTTGAATCTGAATTTCGGACTGAATTTCAAACTTTTTCCTTCATCATTCTGTCACCTAATCTATCAATAGCTGAATTCACGGTAACTATGCTTAAGAGGTCTGATTCACTATGCCATTGCACTAGCCTACGAAGTCATCATCATTTTTCATTATTTAGTGGTTTTTCCGAGTTACATCTCATATAAAAATGCCCACACAACATTAAATTGCAGAGTGAGTTGCATTCATGCAGTTATATTAACGTCAGCTGAACAACATATTTTTATACGAGGCTGACTCCATCGACTAACCGTAAGTTCACTGCACAAGATTCCAAGATGCCTAAAGTCATAGAGAGCAATGAAACTGGCGGTGGACCATGAGAAATCAGAAGTGATTGAGGAAGAGAAGCTCAACATGATATCCCGGACGATGACGTATGGACATTCAATACAAAACAATCGCTGATGGATTATCAACTGATTAATTTATAAAAAATCCAGATTGGGAGTTCAAATGAACTATCACGCTGATTTCCTCAAGAAAGGCCATTTTAAATTAGGGTAAACATTTAAAATTGGCATGCTTTGAAGACTGCTGTAAATATTTCTATCCCCAATTCTTTTATTTCAGGTATCAAAACCCGAATTGCTGCTCCTGATAATGCTCCAATTGACATTCTGGCTACTCTCTCTGCAGAATATTAAGTATCACTCAAATCTTACCGCCTAAGGCTTTAGGCTCAGATTTGAACCATCCCTGATGAGGATGGGGGAGACAACAAAGTGGCCGGCAATCAGGGAAAGTTATTTAGTCAGAGAACAGCAGGCCTCTGCATTGAATAGCCTTGTTCGAAAAATAAACTGGCAGTTTTGAGTTCGTTCCTGGCGCACATACGCTGCTGCTGAGATTCACTCCAAACAAAGCGGGACAGACCCACTGAATGAAAGATATCCCCATAAATCACCGACTCCGCCTCAAAGAAACCACAACCTGAGCCAGCCCCACCAAGACAGCCGATATCAGAAACGTGATCCCAAAGGCGGTTGCCGGTTGATTCTCAGTTGCCGGAAACAGTGTCGATGTGAAAAAGTAGAGCCATCCCATGACCGAAGCGCCAGCCATCAGGCCGAGATTCCGGGAAAACTGAAGTAACGCCGACGTCACCCCTTTTTGCCCTTCCTGAACATCTGTCATCACGGCTGTATTATTGGCCGCCTGAAACATAGCATAGCCCGCGGTCACCAGAATGAGAGCAAAGAGATAAACGGGTACAGAAGTCCACAATGCGCTGGCAGAAATCAGGACGCAACCCAAGAGCATGACCCAGAGGCTGACACGGACCACAGCGCCTGACCCCAGATGATCCGTGAGCTTTCCGGCAGGCGCGCCAGTCAGGGCAGAAACAATCGGTCCAACCGACAAAATAGAGCCAATTTGCGCGGGTGAAAGCTGCAAGCCATCCGTGAAGTAAAAGGGACTCACAACCATGGTTGACATAATGATGGCCGAAACGCAGACATTCGCCGTCAGGCTGCCTGCCAACGCCGGATTTTCAGAGATCTGCGCCAGAAACCGACCTGACTTCGCCGATTTTAGGGGCACAGGCGGATTATCTGGCAACTGCCGGGCCAGTAACAAGAGCGCAAACAGTCCAAAGGGGACGCTGACATAGAACAGCGCATGCCAGTCATAATGCGAGATCAAATAGCCGCCCAAGACCGGCCCGAGTGCCGTCCCGATTGCAGAGGTCGTGCCTAAAACCCCCATCGCTGTCCCGGTTTTGGTCGCAGGAATGAAGTCTCCGACAAAGGTCATCGCCAGGCTGATAAAAATCGCGGCCCCAATCCCCTGAACCAAACGCGCCGCGATGAGCTGTGTCAGGCTTTCCGACACAATACAGGCAATGGTCCCACAGAAAAAGATGCCGATACCAAAAAGAAACAGTCGCTTCCGGCCATAGCGATCCCCCCATATCCCCGCCATTGGCATCAGGCATGTCATCGCCAGCAGATAAACCACAACCAGCCATTGCACCTCAGACATAGACACTGAAAAACTGCTGGCCAGCCTGGGCAAGGCCACATTGACGATACTGATATTGAACGAAGAAAGCAGCACAGCAACGGCTAACCCCAGCAGTGAGAACCAGTTGGTCATCGACAGATTCTCTGCCTTTTCTGCCTGTGAAATTTCCGCTTTCATGAATCACACTCCAATTTGAGACCCGAGATAAAAGCCATCTTAAAATCCGGCCTTGTTTTGCGGAAGACGCATCATCTACACTGATTTAATGCATGAAACGCCATAGGTGGACAAATGAAAGCAATCGACTTGAATCTGATTCCGGCTCTGAATGTCCTGTTAGAAGAACGGAACGTTGCCCGCGCAGCGAAACGGATGAATTTAAGTCAGTCTGCAATGAGCAGAACGCTGGCCCGATTGCGCGTCACCATGGACGATCCGGTATTAGTCCGGGCCGGACGTCATCTGGTTCCTTCTCCCAGAGCACTGGAAATTCAGGCGCAGGTCAGCCAGCTGACCATGGACGCCAGAGCCATTCTGACCCCTGCTGTCCCCGTCAACATTGCCAGCCTGGCGCGAACGTTTACGCTGTTCGCCAGTGATGGATTTGTGGAAAGTCTGGGTGGGGCGCTGGTGAAGCGTATGACAGAAGAAGCACCACGGAGCCGTGTTCGTTTTATCAGCCAGTCTTCACCACAAGGCGCAGGGCTGCGGGATGGCAGCGTCGATATCGAAATCGGAAAACTGAGGGAAACCACCCATCCGGAACTCAAAGTACGTCGATTATTTGAAGATCACTTCATCGGTGTGGTGTCCGCTCAACACCCGCTCAGCCAACATCTGGTGTCCGCTGAGCAATACTTCAGCGCCGACCATATTGGTATCACCAGAGTTGAGGAAGGCAAAAGCCACCTCGAAAGCCTGCTGAGCGAATCCGGACAACGGCTCAACATCCGTGCCTCCGTCGGCAGTTACACCAGTGCTGTCACCTTAGCCAGCGCCACCACCTTAGTGGCCACGGTCCCCGCCAAACACACACAAAGTTTCCGGCTGGGGATGCATTGTTTTCCACTGCCTTTCACCGTGCCGCCGATCCCCATTTCCATGCTCTGGCATCCCAGGATGAATGCCGATCAGGCCCACTGCTGGCTGAGAAAAACCATCGTCGACATCAGTCGTGAACTCTGAATCGAGCACCATCACCACGCTGCCTACACCTCATTCAGATCAAAGCGGTATTTGTACGCCAGAGCCGGCATCCCGGTGCCAGTGGTAGAACAACACAGGCACCCCGTCATGACATAGCCTTTCACTGACGTGCCCAGATCGATTTCTTTCTGATTGTTCTGCAGCTCCTGCTGGACGAATTAGAGTTCAGTCCTGCGACGACAAGGAAGGCATCCGGGCGTTATTGCCATCCAGTATCCTGCTGTCCCCGAAAGTAAGGCTGTTGGTGGCGTTTTGAGTGGCGGAGTTGAGTGAAAGGCCCTGAATTCATGGTGGTTGATTCATTTCATTATTCATGCCCTGGCTAACGGTTTCAGGTGCGCCACCAGCGATCTTATCTGCTTGGTAACTCAGTGCAGGTATCAATTGCTGGTGACGTTGAATCACAAAAGATGAATTTAATCAGGTATAAATTTTTGATTCTGCAGGCTGTTGATCGCTCCCCCACCCCCGATACATTCCCTCGGTATTAAATGGAAGAGTGATGTTTCCTTGATTATCGACTGCAATCAGTCCGCCACTGCCTCCAGTGCTCGGTAAATCTTCAAAAATCACTGCATGAGCGGCTCGCTCAAGCGTTTGCTTGCCCCATTGCATTCGCGCTGAAACATTGTGCGCAACCACATGCCGTAGAAAGTGCTCGCCATGGCCGGTTGCAGAAACGGCACAGGTTACATTATTAGCATAAGTCCCTGCGCCAATGACCGGACTATCACCGATACGGCCATATTGTTTGTTGGTGATTCCACCCGTTGAGGTCGCTGCTGCAACATTACCATACCTATCTTTCGCAACAGCACCGACTGTACCGTATTTAAAATCATTTTGTGTCGGCTCAAGAGTAACACCCTGTCCTTGTTGAGCAGTCTGTAACTGTTGGTAACGCATTGCTGTTGAGAAGTAGTCATTGCTGACTTGTGGTAACTGTTGATCGCGGGCAAAGGCTTCTGCTCCAGCGCCACCCAGATAGACATGGCTTGAATGATCCATCACAGCTCGGGCAAGATGAATCGGATTCGGACTGAAGCGAACGCCGGACACAGCCCCGGCATCCAGAGTTGCACCACACATAATTGAAGCATCCAACTCATGACTGCCCTGATGATTGAAGACAGCTCCTTTACCAGCATTAAACCAAGGACAATCTTCAAGGCGAACGACTGCCTCTTGGACGATGTCTAATGCATTGCCGCCATTCTTAAGGGCCGCAAGGCCTTCCTCTACAATTGATTTCAGCACAGCTGTAATTTCTTCTTCCTGAGCTGAAGTCAGTTTACCCTTCGACATTGCTCCCGCTCCGCCGTGGATCGCAATACTGTATTCGTTAGCCATCTTCGTCCTTAATGTTGAATCAATTGATCTAAAAACTTACGTGTACGCGGCGACTCAGGATTGGAAAAGAAAACCTCTGGGTGGTTCTCTTCAATAATCTGTCCCTGATCCATAAAAATCACCCGGTCTGCAACTTTTCGCGCAAACCCCATTTCATGCGTCACACAAATCATTGTCATGCCTTCACGCGCCAAGTCCGTCATGACATCAAGCACTTCGGCAATCATCTCAGGGTCAAGTGCGGATGTTGGTTCATCAAAAAGCATAATTTTGGGTTTCATACTCAATGCCCGGGCGATTGCAACGCGTTGTTGCTGCCCTCCGGATAATTGGTTTGGATACTTGTTTGCCTGTTCCTGAATTTTGACCTTCTCAAGCAAAGAGAGTGCTGTTTCGATGGCCGCATCTTCACTCATCCCCAAATTTGTGGTTTGTGGCAAAACACAGTTTTCCAGCACAGTTAAATGCGGAAATAGATTAAATGACTGAAAACACATACCGACCTGTTTACGCAACGCCAGCAAAGATTTAGGGGTATCGTCCACCTGTTCACCAAACACCATCAGTGAGCCTGACTGATGTTTTTCCAATTGGTTGATACAGCGAATTAATGTCGATTTACCAGAGCCCGAAGGGCCACAGATGACGATACGTTCACCTTTTTTGACAGTCAGATGAATATCACGTAACGCATGGTAGGAGTCATACCACTTGTTCAACGCCTGAACTTTAATCATTTCCATGTTGTAAAGCCTCCCGATTACGCTTGTTTATGCTGGCGCTCAAGGCGAGCGGCATATTGTGATAAAGAAAAGCAGCAAATAAAAAAGAACAAGGCTAGAAAGGCATACATTTCATGTTCTAAGCCAACCCATTTAGCATCTGAAATAGTACTGGAAGCGATCCCGACAACATCAAGCACACCGACGATCATCACCAGTGTGGTTTCTTTCAAAATGCCAACAAAATGATTCAACAGTGATGGAATCGTATTACGAAGCACCTGCGGCATGATGATTTGCCCCATCATGCGCCAATAGCTAAAACCCAGTGCTTTCGCAGCTTCAAATTGTCCCTTTGGAATCGACTGTAATCCGCCTCGGATCGTCTCAGCCATATATGCCGCCGTAAATAAGGTGAGTACGGCGACGACTCTCAGCAATACATCAAATTCCTGCCCGGGCGGCAAAAACAACTGAATCATTAACGAAGCCATAAAGAGCAGCGTGATCACAGGCACAGAGCGAACTAGCTCAATATAACCGACGCTCAGCCAGTGGATCACCGGTCGCTCAGAGCGACGTCCAAGCGCCAGTAAAATGCCCAGAGGCAACGCAAACACCATGCCAAAAACCGCCAGAAACAATGTCAGCATGATACCGGCGAACTTAGTGGTCGAAATACTCTCCAGCCCCAGAGATCCACCCTTTAGAATCAACCACATCGCAAACGGCAAAATAGTGATATACATCAACATGGTGGCTTTACTAAAGCGCTTCATATAGAGCATCGGAATTGCAAGAGCCGCTAGCCCAAATGCGAAATTGACCCGCCACTGCTCTCCTTCGGGATACATACCATAGATAAAGAGTTCTATCCGGTTGACAACGGGTAACCAACATGCCCCGCCAGAGAGACAATCAGCCTGGCTTTCTCCGATAAAAGTGGCATCAACAATCAGCCAGTTCAGCAGGCTTGGGATCAGCCAGAGCAGGATCAGCACACCACTCAACGTCAGTACTGTATGAAAAACTGATGAGAATAAATTCTCTCTGCACCAGGTCATCCAATCTTTCCTGATAACAGGGGCTGGCCTAGATGCAATCAAGCAAATACTTTGTTCTGCAGACATATTCTATTTCCCTATCGCCACGTGAGCGTTGTACCAGTTCATCAACAAGGAAGTGATTAAGCTAAACGTACAGTAAGTTGCCATGACAATGACGATACATTCGATGGCCTGACCTGTATTGTTCAGGGTTGTTCCTCCGGTTGAAGAAACCAGCTCCATAAAACCGATCACAACGCCAAGAGAAGAGTTTTTAATGATATTGAGATAAACACTCGTGATTTGTGGCACCATTGGATAAACAGCTTGTGGAACAATGATGCTCCACATCAGTCTGGATGCTGGAAAACCCAACGCCTTAGCGGCTTCATGCTGTCCGGTTGGAACGGATTGAATACAACCCCGGACAATCTCAGCGATATAACTCGCACTATAAACAGACAATGCCAACCAGAGCGCTACCAGTTCAGGAATCACGGTAAACCCGCCACGGAAATTAAACCCTTTTAGTTCTGGATAACTGATACTCCCCACATCCTTTACGAGCAGGAAAGTCAGCAGACAAGCTCCGGGAAAAAATACAATCGCCAGCATTCTTGGCCATAAAACCGGATAGAATCCTTTCCACTGTGCACGACCGGATATCACTCGGCGATAAATTAAAGCGATGACAACAGACAGAGCAAATACCACAAATAATGTGGCGCCCCAGCCATTGAATGTGACCTGAGGCAGAGCCAATCCACGATTTGATAAGTAAAAATGTTCGCCAAAACTGATACTTTGTCGTACTGGCGGTAGCGCAAGAAACAGCGCATACCACCATATAAGCTGCACAACCAGTGGCACATTGCGAACTACTTCAACAAAAGCCCGAGTAAGTCGGCTGATTAACCAATTGCTTGAGACTCGTCCAATGCCAATGATGAACCCCAAAACAGTTGCCAATACAATACTCAGAAAAGAAACCAACAGTGTATTCAATACTCCGACCCAATAGGCTCGAAGATAAGTGTCATCCTGGGTGTATTCAATTAACGAAAATGTAATGTCATACCCGGCCCGTTCATGCAAAAAGTCAAATCCGCTTTCAATTCCAAGGCTGGCAATATTATCGGAAGCATTAACGCCAAAATAAAGAAATAAGACAGTGACAGCGGTCAGCAATGAGAGTTGCTGCCCCCAGTCAATCAACTTCCCTTTGGTTATATTCATGGTTTTCTCCTTCCTTTCCTGCAGGGACAGCCTGAGCTCGGCTCTCCCTGCATTTCAACTTCAAACGATTGGATTAACGGAAAGGTGGCGCATACATCAGACCACCGTCACGATGCAATGCATTGACACCTCGTTCAAATTTTAACGAAGAAGCTGAGCCCACATTCCGTGCATACAGCTCGCCATAATTTCCGGTCGCTTGAATTGCTTTGGCAGCCCAATTTGCTGATAGACCAAGTGATTGACCCAGATCGCCTTCAGTCCCCAGCAGGCGCTTGACATTAATATTTTTGGAGTGAGTTGCAAGCTGCGCTGCCGTGTCCTGAGTGACATTTAACTCTTCACCTTCAATCAGTGCATAACCAACCATAGTGACAATGTCTCGCCACTGGTTGTCCCCTTGTTTTACATAAGCACCCAAAGGCTCTTTGGAGATCACTTCCGGCAAGAGCACATGCTGCTCTGGATTCTGGAACAATGTTCGGCGTGCCGCCAGACCGGTGACATCATTAGTCAGGGCATCACATCGCCCCTTTTGGTAAGCGGCATAAAGCTCTTCAGTTTTCTCAAACACAACCGATCGATAACTCAGGCCCAAAGCAGAAAAATAATCTGCCAAGTTGTGTTCTGATGTAGTCCCGGGGTTGAGACAGAATGTCGCACCATCCAGCTCTTTCGCAGAGGTAATGCCTAGTTTTTTATGCGTCATAAAACCCTGACCGTCATAAAACCAAACTGCTGTGAAATCAGCACCCAGCTTCGCATCGCGTCCGACAGTCCAGGTTGTGGAACGGGACAAAATATCAATTTCACCCGAAGCGAGTGAAGTAAATCGGTTTTTAGATGTCGTGACCACATACTCAACTTTAGATGGATCGCCGATCACGGCCGCAGCGACAGCACGACAAAGGTCAACATCCATACCAGCCCACTGTCCATCATCATTGATGTAGGAAAAGCCCATTTTGTTACTGGAAACACCACATTTCAGGGTCCCACGCTTAATCACATCATCCTTAATTCCTGCATAACCATAATTTGAGAAGGTGCCGACCAACAGTGCTGCGAGAACAAACCCGTTCATCTTCATTTTCATAGCGATTCCTTTGCTTGTAAGCATTTGTGGGGTAATGTTACTAAAATGTTTCATGATATTTATTCAGTTTTTCGGCAAAAACTAAAGAAATTCATGTCCTGAATTTTGCATGGCTTATGCAAATATCCGATAGACTAATAAAAACAAAGGGATTGAAAGTGTGAACACACGTTGGTTAAAAGATTTTCTGATTCTGGCAGATTGCCGTAAATTCACTCTGGCGGCTCAGTTGAGTGCCTCATCGCAGGCAGCATTCAGTCGCCGCATCCAACAATTAGAGCAACATCTAAAAAGCGAACTATTTGACCGTACGCAAAGCCCAATCAAATTAACAACCGAAGGAAAACGCTTGTATCCGATTGCAATGGAAATGGTCCAAATTGCTGACCGGTGTGAAGAGATGGTACAGGTCAAACAGAATCCGCTGATGATAGCCTCATTGCATACTCTCGCCTGTAATTTTTTCCCCCGCTGGTATGCTGAAATTCTCCAGAATACAGGGGCTGAGTTAACCACCAGTATTGATTCAGGTGTTCGCTCGGTCTCTGGTTATCAAGCTGCATTGCATTCGCAACGAGCCGACTGCGTCTTATTTTATCAGAGCTCACTGACGCCCCATTATTTTGACAGCGATGAATATGAAGTTCTGAAGCTGGCTAATGATGCATTAATTTGGGTACACGGCCGCGACCTCTTCCCGCAAGCACTTGAACAAGACTCACTGCCTCACCTGGCTTACGCACCTTCGTCCCAATTACTGGAATTATCCAAGCCTTTACTCGATTCAACACCACAAGCCAAGCGGCTGGACATGGTATTTCAGTCAACGATTTCTGAATCATTATTACCAATGGCTGAGCAAGGTATTGGAATCGCCTGTATTCCTCATTCTGTAGCAAAACCCGCCATACAGGCAGGGCGCCTCATTCATCTGTGGCCAGAACATCAGTCTCATCTGGAAGTTGTACTGATCCGGTTGAAGCATGCAAAACATATACATCCCGATCTCACATTACTATTCGAGAATGCAAAACAACTCAGTGAGCAACCAAACTGAAAGGGAAATATCGATCAGATCATTGGTTGCCTACCATCAGCGACGTCAGTGGACTTGGATTTGCAATAGCAGCAGCCGAAACTGCATCCCAAAGCTGACGATGAATCACAAGTTCAGATCAAAGCGGTATTTATACGCCATCACCACATTGTGGCCCTGAAAGTCGTGACTTTTTTCGCTGAGTATCGGGCTGAAGTTATAGAGCTGGAACTGATGCGGCCCCTTGTTGGCTTCCAGATAGACATTGATGGCCATGCCAAAGCCACCGAAGTTCACATCACGGGTTTCACCCCGCTGTTCTGCAACATGAGTGATTTGATAATGACCTTTCAGATCCAGATAGCCTGCGCCAAAACCGATACCAACTTTGGTATTCCAGTCAGCGCCGGCATCCCGGTGCCAGTGGTAGAACAACACAGGCACCGCTGTCATGGCATAGCCTTTCACCGACGTGCCCAGATCAACTTTTTCCCGGCTGTTCTGCAGTTCCTGCTGGCCCGCCTTGAAAAATGACCAATCGAGCTGAAACTGCACGCCAAAGTTTGAGTCTTCCGCAAAATAATACGGCGATGAGACCAGAGAAGCCGTTGGGAGTATATGGAAACCACTGGTCATCACAGCGACATCTTTGTCCCCATGTTCCGGGTCCTGAATTTCAATATTGGTGAAGGTACTTTGTAATCCAACGGCCAGTTCAACTGCCTGGCTGGCAGCAGGAAAAGCAAAGGACAAAATCGGTAAAAGAACGCGATACATCAGCAAATTGAGCCTGTCATCAGAGAAAAACGAATCCTAACAGTGGCTTAGATTTTGAGCAACGAGAATCATCCGACGCCAGATGTTTGCGTTCAAAGCGATGCCCTCATCGAAACAGCACCCGCCTGATACGCTGGGGAAAACTGCCATTTTCTTTGATCAACCCGACGCTTTGCGCATGTGAAGAGTCATTTTTGTGTACAGGACTGCATATCGCTTTAAGATGATGCCACCGATTCACCGAAAGTGAATGCACTTTCCCCAACACAAACAAAGGAGGATATTTATGTCGCAGTGGTGTTCAATCAACCCACGCTTTTTTGGTATTGATGTCCGCTCAAGAGTTTTTGATATCGCGCTGCGATAATCTCGACTTGAGCGAAAGATTCATCTCCGACCAAATGCGTCCACCCGAGTTTTCCTCATGCTCGAAGAATTATTGTCAGCTTTGACAACGGCTTTTTACGCCCAAAATTCTTGAGTTTGATATGAGTACTTTTTTAACTGCACAATCCCTGACACTCTCTTATACGTCTTCGTCTTTGTTCACGGATCTGAACTTTACGATCCATCACGGCGATAAAATTGGCCTGATTGGCCATAACGGCTGTGGCAAAAGTTCTTTGCTGAAACTCTTAGCCGGCCAACTGGAAGCCAGTTCAGGACGTATTGCCAAAGCCCAGTCCTGCCTGATGCGCTATGTTGAGCAATATATTCCGCATGCCTTGCAAAGCACAACCGTGCTGTCCGCACTGGCCGAGACACTGGCTGATGATGAGCGCTGGCGTGCTGAATTACTGCTGGACGAATTAGGGTTCAGTCCGGCGGATCGGCACATGCAGGTTGCCAACTGCAGCGGCGGCCAGCAAATGCGCTTATTACTGGCCCGGGCCATCATCCATCAGCCGGATTTATTGCTGCTGGATGAACCAAGTAACCACCTGGATCTCCCCGCCTTGCTCTGGCTGGAGCAATTTCTGTCGAACTGGAAAGGAGCGTTTGTGCTCGTCTCCCATGACCAGACGTTACTCGATGCGGTGACCAACACGACCTGGATCATGCGCGATCGGGCCCTGCATCATTTTTCACTCCCCTGCAGTGCCGCCCGGCTGGCGCTGCAAGAGAAAGATGAAACCGACCAGCTTCGGCATGCCAGCGAGCAGAAAGAAATCGACCGGATCGAGAAAAGTGCCAAGCGTCTCGCCATCTGGGGCAAAGTGTACGACAACGAAAATCTGGCCCGGAAAGCGAAAACCATGTTCGCCAGAAAGGAACGATTGGAAGAAACACAAACGGAACTGAGTGAAGGTGCTCCCTGGTCACTCACGCTTCAGGGAGAATCCCTGCCAGCGAACCGACTGCTGGAAATCACGCCTTTTTCAGTGAAACCGGCCACACATGCCAGTCCCTTGTTCGAGATGACTGACATGCGTGTCCGAAGCGGTGATCGCATCGCGGTGCTCGGCAGCAACGGCTGCGGCAAATCAACCTTGCTCAACCTGTTGTATCAAACGTACCAGACTTCAGCGCTGCCTGCGGTGACATTTCACGATCGCTGCCGATTGGGCTATTACGATCAGTCTCAGCAGCAACTGCGTGATCAGGATGCCCTGACAGATGCATTACTGTCTTTCGCTTCGATCAGCAGTGAACAGTGTAAACGGGCGCTGATCAGTGCCGGGTTTGAATACGCCAGACACAACCAGCCTGTCGCCTCACTCAGCGGTGGCGAACGGGCCCGGCTGTTATTTGTCGGACTCACACTGGCCCGCTACCACCTTCTGTTTCTGGACGAGCCGACCAACCACCTTGATTTAGACGGCAAAGAAGAGCTCGGGGAAACCCTGAATCGCTTTGAAGGCGCAGCGTTACTGGTCAGCCATGACCGCAGCCTGATTGAGCAAAGCTGTAACCGGTTCTGGTTGATCCACGACGGGAAGATTACGGAACATCTGACGGCGGAAGCTGTGTATGCGCAAATGACGGCTCAGACGGCCCGGCACCTGAATCAATCCGGTTCTGAGGCTGATCTGCTCCCGGACCAGCCAGCCGAAACACACAACCGTTCGGCGCGAAGTGATGACGAACAGCTGCTGGCGCGTTTAATTTCGCTGGAAACCCTACTGGACGACGATCTGAGGCGACGACCGAAGCATCAGAAACCCAGCCTGCAACGCGCATGGCGGGCGGAAATCGCCCAAATTACGGCACAGCTTGAACTCAGTTAATTAACGCTTAGTCCCCGAGGCAGCCGGAGGGTTGTCTCGGGATTCTCCCTGATGACACCATGCATTCGACGCCATAAAACTTAATCCATGCCGTTGCGCAGATCAACCATCGCCTGCTGGCTGACCTTGATCAATCCGCTTTGCGGCCGGTTCAGATCAACCACCAGCGTGACGAGTACCGCGAACGCAAGCAGCAGCGGGATCACCGCAATCAGCCGTCGCTTACCGGAGTAGCCCACCTGCGTGCCCAGCGCAATCATCGCGAGCGCGGTAATGGCCGCCAGCGCAACCCAGATGCTGGCAGGAATCCGGCTCCGCAATGCCCCGGTCACTCTTTTTTCATGCATATCGATCAGATCATTAGTTGCCTGAACCATCAGCGACGTCAGTGGGCTTGGATGGGCAATGGCAGCAGTTGAAACTGCATCCCAAAGCTGGCGATGGATCTCGAGTGACTCCCTCAATGCTTCATTGATATCACCGCCGTTGGCCGCGTCGAGTCGGATATCAACATAAGATTTGAGCAACGCTTTCACCATCCTTTCAGAGGAGGCATCCAGCAGATCTGCCCGCAGATAAGCGGTGCCGATCACGTTCGCTTCTTCAAGCACATTACCCCGTCGAACTTCGTGCTGAGAAGAGGCAATGGAAAACGTAAACGCGAGCACAAACGCCAGCATCCCCAACAACCCGCCCACCATGGATCCAAGCGGTCCGGGAACGTCTTTATCTTTGCGGGCAAAAGCATAACGACCAAACTGAAAGCCAATTTCGCAGAACAGCAACATCAGCAAAGCAATGCCGACAAAGATCAGAGCGATCGGCAGGGATTCAAACAACTCGCCATTCATGGGCCACTCCTGATGCGGGTGCGACTGAATTCCGCAGCCGGGGCAACAGAATCTGCCACCAGCGATTTATCATGATTGATTAAGCATATGCCGCAAATTCAAAAGGCAGCAAAAGGAATTCATCCGGTATCGCTGGCTTACAAACGCACTGAACGACCTGTCATTTTTGCTTCACTGAGCAGACAGGATTGACGCAAGGTATCAGAAACCCGCACAGTTTCCTTCAATTCACGACCTGCCATGCAGTATGATGAGCAGCAACGAAGTATTATGCTAAAACGGATTCTTCATGACCATCAGCAAACCTATCCCAACCAATATCATCACCGGCTTTCTGGGCGCCGGCAAAACAACTGCGATTCTGTCGCTGCTGGCGCGCAAACCCGCCGATGAAAAGTGGGCCATTCTCATCAACGAGTTCGGTAACGTTGGCGTTGATGGCGCTATGCTGGATCAGCAAGGTGCCATCGTCAAAGAAGTACCGGGTGGCTGTATGTGCTGTGTCGCCGGATTGCCCATGTCTGTAGGGATCAATGCCCTGCTTGCCCAGAAGCCGGATCGCCTGTTACTGGAACCAACCGGGCTGGGCCATCCGAAAGAAATCATCCATAAACTGACTTCAGACAGCTACGCGGCCTATATTGACCTGAAAGCAACCATTACGCTGGTTGATCCGCGACAGTTTTCCGACAGCCTGTATACCGACAACCAGAACTTTCAGGATCAAATCGCGCTGGCAGATGTACTGGTCGCTAACAAAATTGATGCCTGTTCTGATTACGATTTGCTGATGTTTGAGCAATACGCCAACGCGTGCGACCCTGCCAAACAAAAGATTGCACAGGTTGAACAGGGCCAACTGGATCTGACCTTACTGGAAGAACCCCGCATTGAACGCAAGGCGGCTCACAGCCACCACCATCATCATTCGGACGACGCGGCCCCCCTGCCTGGCCTGGAGCTGGCACCGGGTGAAACCTTCATCCGCAAGGAAAACCATGGTCAGGGCTATCACAGCTGTGGCTGGTTTTTTTCGACGGATCTCAAGTTCGATTTTTCGCAGCTGTTTACCCTCTTCTCCAACCTGAATGCACAACGGGTTAAAGCTGTGGTCAACACTGAACGCGGCTGTTTTGCGTTTAACGTGGTCAACCGGGTCGTCTCCGTCAATGAACTGACGCTGGAAGGATTCGAATCCCGGGTCGAAGTGATCGATAAAGATCTTCTGCCGTGGGACGAACTGGAAGGCATCCTGCTTTCGTTAGCCCAAACGGCCTGACAACGACTATGATTTATCAATGTTTTGGGAACACTTGCCACCTGAATTTTCGCAAGGAGCAATTATGCTAAACCCATCCACGGCGAAAGCCGTTATCGACCATGCGCTGTTTCTCGGCGCAGATTTTGCCGAGCTGTTCGTGGAACACCATCAGTCCGGTTCTGTTGAATTCAATGCCGGCGACGTCGACAAAATTAACGGCGGGATCGATTTTGGTATCGGAATCCGCTTATTCTTCGGCCACAAGGTACTGTACGGTTACACCAACAGCACGGAAGAAGAAGAACTCAAACGCGTCACCAGTCTGCTGGCCGCCAAAGACAGCCGCGACCAGATTGTGCAGGCGACGGCACTGAACCTGACCCACCAGAACGATCGCCATCCGGTCCGCCAGCCGCTGTCTCTGGATGCCAATCTGGAAGCAAAAATTGCTTTCCTGCGTGCCACCGATCAGGCTGCACGTGCTGAGAACGAGAAAATTGCTCAGTTTATCGGCCGAATTTTGCAGCGTCAGCAACAGGTCGAAATTTTTAACTCCAATGGCCTGCACATCGGCGATACCCGTCATTACACCCGCATTGCGGCAACCGCAGTCGCGCAAGATGGCAGCGAGCAGTCGACCGGCTTTGAAGCACCGGGCGCACTGACTGGCTGGGAATTTAACACCCGCATCGATCCGACCTCACTGGGCCAGCAAGTGGCAAAACAGGCGATGATCAAGCTGACGGCCGATAACTGCCCGTCGGGCGAAATGCCCGTGATTATCGGCAATGGCTTTGGCGGTGTGATTTTCCACGAAGCCTGCGGCCACTTACTGGAAACAACTTCGGTTGCCAAAAAGGCATCCGTCTTCCACGACCAGATGGGCGAGATGATCGCTAACCCGGTTGTGAGTGCGGTCGACGATGGCACCATGGCGAACGAATGGGGCTCCATCAACATTGACGATGAAGGCATGGAAACCCAGCGCACCCAGTTGATCAAAGACGGCAGACTCACCAGCTTTATGGTCGATCAGATGGGCGCGAAGAAAACCGGCTTTGCACCCACGGGCTCCGGCCGTCGCGAATCTTATAAGTATGCGCCCACTTCGCGGATGCGAAACACCTTCATTGAAGCCGGTGACAGCAGCCTCGATGAAATGATCGCCAGCGTCGACAAAGGTATCTTCGCCAAGAAAATGGGCGGCGGCTCAGTCCAGCCCGGCACCGGTGAGTTCAACTTTGCTGTGCAGGAAGCGTATCTGATTGAAAACGGTAAAATTACCCGCCCGCTGAAATCAGCCACCCTGATCAGTACCGGACCAAAAGTCCTGAAAGAAATCAGCATGGTCGGCAAAGACTTTGCACTGGCCGCCGGCATGTGCGGGTCAGTCAGCGGCTCAGTACCAACGACAGTCGGTCAGCCGGCGCTGAAAGTGGACAATATTCTGGTGGGAGGTAACTAATGGCGGATCAACAAACCCTGCAACACGCCATGGAACAGGTGCTGGAAATGGCCAGCGCAGCAGGCGCAGAAGCCGATGTACTTGCCAGCAGCAGCCATAACCTGTCACTCAAAGCCAATCAAGGCGAACTGGACGAATACAAGGTCACGTCGGGCCAGGTCATCGGTGTACGCGTTGTCAAAGACGACAAAGTCGCGACCAGTTATTCGGAATCCCTTCAGGCAGACAGTCTGAAACTCATGGTGGAGCAAGCACTGCAAAGCGCACAATTCACTAAAGCTGATACGCATCAGCGGATTCAGGCAGCAAACAGCCAATTGCGTACCGAGCAGCCTGAAGTGTATCAGGCCGATGACACAACCATTGAAGCCAAAATCGCTCTGGCGCTGTCTTTAGAACAGGGTGCGCTGGATAAAGGCGCGAAAAGTGTGCCTTACAATGGCTTCGGTGAATCCGACAGCCTGAGCATGCTGGCCAATACTCAGGGCAGCCTGTGCGTACATAAGGAACGTTCCACTTATTGCTATGCTTTCGCGCTGATTGATCAGGAGGGTAAACAGGCGATGCATGGCGGTATGTCTTCCGGACGCCGTTTCGCCGAGTTGGATCCGCAATACTGCATCAATCACGGTGTTGAAACCGCGATGGCGCTGCTCGACGGCGGACCGGTGAATACCGGCAAGTACGCGGTGATTTTCAACCTGAGCGAACTCAGCAGCCTGTTCGGTGCGTTTGGCATGTGTCTGTCCGGTCAGTCGGCGATGAAAGGCATCAACCCGTGGCGGGATTCGCTGCATCAATCCGTTGCCAGCCCGCTGCTGACCGTCAGCGATATGGCTTATGTGTCAGGCGGATCCGCCATCAAGGCATTCGACAGCGAAGGTTTTGCCACTCAGGATACGATTCTGATTGGTGAAGGTCAGTTGCAGAGCCTACTGCATAACAGCCACACCGCCAGCTACTTCAACATTGCCAATACCGCGAATGCCTCGCGCTCTGCGAAAGGCGGACTGGGTGTCTCTTCCCGCCATCTGGTGATTGCCGAAGGCCAGAGCAATGATGCCGAAGTCACTGCAGGTGAATACCTGGAACTGGTTGAGCTGCAAGGCGTTCACTCAGGCGCAGATGCCATCAGCGGCGACTTTTCTTTCGGCGCCAGTGGCTTTCTGTGCCGCGACGGCAAGCGTATCCAGCCGGTACGCGGCATCACAGTTGCCGGTAACTTTTACCAGATGATCAAAGCGATTGATGCGGTCGGTAATCAGCTTGAAAATGACTACGAGCGCGATTTCTTCGCACCCAAAATTCGTTTCAGCGGATTGAGTATTGCGGGTAAATAATCAGGCTGGCAAACACCACCTGCATACTCCGGCTTCATCCCTTTCAGCGAAGACAGTGATCGTTTGACAAGCCAGAAACAGTCGCCTTATCAGAATGACCTCATCAGATTGATGGGGTCATTCTTTATGCGCGAACAAGGGCTGCGCTTCAGACCATGCGTGCCGCCATACTGACAGCGGCCAAAAACATAATGACTCCCGCCCCCTTAAACAGCCAGGTCTGTGCCTGAGAGCTGGCGAGAAAACGCCGGATTTTCAGCGCACCAACAATAAATACCGCGCCGACAAAGACAAGAACCAATACAGTCAGCGGCACTAAAAGCAGCCCCCAGGTTTGGAAAGACACCGTGTCCAACGTGATAACCAGCGGCAGAATGGCCAGGTAGAAAGCGATGGTTTTCGGGTTACCCAGAGTAATCGTTAAGCCGGATAGCCAGGCTGCCGTCAATTCCCGCTTGTTCGTCTGTTTATCTATATTGATGGCTTCCGGATTGTGATTCCAGAATTGCCAGGATAACCACGCTAGATAGAGAGAGGCACACCAACTGACTGCAGTGAACAACCCGCTGTAACTATGGGCAACAACAGCAAGGCCAAACACGGCAAAAGACAGGTAAATTAAATCCCCCAGAATTAACCCGCTGAGCATGGTAAATCCGGTCACCGCACCGCCACGTACGCTGTGCGCTACCAAGGCTGTCATGCCGGGGCCAGGGATCGCTGCCGCCAGCATCAGCGCTGACATGTATGCAAGGATTTGCGTTGTCTCTAACATAAAATACCCTTTATAATCAATTTCTTGTGTTTATTCAGTTTCAGATCTCTGCATATCGCGCCTTTCTGGCTGATTTAATTCACGATGTCGGTGCACTACCTCTCGGGCAAAAACCAAATCAAGCACCGCAAGTCCCACCGATTTAAACAGCGTTCTCTGATGAGATGATTTCCAGCCACCATCAACATGAATTTCACCAATTTCTTTACCTGCCTGGTCCAATGCTATTACGCCTTTTTCTCTGGCTTCTCTCAGTCATTGAGATGCGTTCCACGCCGCATCACGGCCATCAAGAAACCAATCGCTGACGGCATACACATCCGGACTCAACTCCTGAAACCCGAGTGCAGAGGCCCCCACAGCATTGATGTGACAGCATTCAGGCAACATATGCGGATATAGAATAGGTGCTCTGGAAGCTGTCACAGTGCACACAATCTCAGCATTCTGAACAGCCTGTGCAGGCGTGGCTGCAACACGGACCAATATACCGGTCTCTTACCGACACCACTTGGCAAACTGCTCCGCATGTTCATGAGCCCGGCTCCAGACTGCGACTTCTTGAATCGGCCGGATATTCAGCATGGCTTGCAAATGACGCCTGGCCTGTACACCAGTCCCTAAAATCGCCAGCTTGCTGGCTGATTCCGGAGCCAGCAAGTGAGTTGCCCAAGCTGAAGCGGCAGCCGTCCGAAGTTCAGTGATGATTCCTGCATCCACACTGACCATGCCGTGATTAACTTTCGAATCATAAAGCAACACACAACCTTCATGTGACTGCCGGTCCGACGCACGTGTGAAATCCACCAGAACGGATTTCACACCAAAACCTTCGTATCGGCCTTCTGAGATAAACGCAGGCATATTACCCATGATCCGGCCGTCATCTGAACGAATGAGATCACGAAGCGATTGCTGCACCTGCCCCGCACTTTGTAACGCAAAAGCCGTCCCGCATAACTCCAGACATAAAGATAAAGGTAATGCACTTTCAACTGACGCCCGATCAAAAAATTGCATCTCAGTACTCCTTGTCTGTCAGGACACGTTCATAAATTCCGGTTCGATCTGTGACCCGCCAGGCTGTTCAACAGCGTAGACATCGTTTTCTGAGATACACCTAAAATGATATCCAACATGTTCTGTTTGGTATAACCTGCCCGCAGAAAATCCATTGCTGCCGACTGCGGGATGATACCCTGAGCCTTCGCCACTACTTGAGTAAAACGGTGAATAGCCCGCAGCTTTTCCGGCAAAGAATCAGGATTCGTTTCCAACTGAGTTAGTGGATCAGATCACACGCAGAACATGCGTCCGCATTCACACTGCCTAAAACCACTACTTTATTCATCACGTTATCCTGGCCAATATTCATCCACTAAAACTCTTGTATTGTCCCTCCCCCTTTTCAAGGGAGAGGTTCGGTGGGGGGGTTATCTGGCACAAATATTACAGCTCATGCCCGACACAGAAATGATCACTTACGCATCGCATTCAACTTGTTTTGCGCAATTCCCAGCACAGACTCCGCAGCATAGCCGCCATCCTGCCACTCCCCGGTATCTTTCCCTGTCAGCAAACTGATCGCTTCGCTAACATGGTCAATCGCCCAGATGTGAAAATCACCTTTCTCAACAGCAGCCAGTACATCTTTCCGCAGCATCAGGTTATGCGCATTAGAGCGAGGGATAATCACCCCCTGCCCGGCTACCCGTCCCTTGATGCTGCAAACGTCGTAGAAGCCTTCGATTTTCTCGTTCACCCCACCAATGGGCTGTGCCTGACCAAACTGATTCATTGAACCGGTAATCGCAATGGACTGATGGATCGGACAACCCGAAAACGCCGAAATAATCGCACACAACTCGGCCATGGAAGCACTATCACCATCAACGCCGCCATAAGACTGTTCAAACGTCAGATGGGTCGTCAGCGGGATCTTGGCACTCTTGCCAAACAGGGAAGAGAGGTACGCCGTCAGAATCATCACGCCTTTGGAGTGGATACGCCCGCCCAGTTTGACACTGCGCTCAATATCCATCACTTCCCCTTCGCCCCACGACGTTGTTGCCGTAATACGGTTGGGAATACCAAATCGGTGATCTGAAGTTGAAATGACCGACAGCGCATTGATCTGCCCGATGACTTCACCTGCCGTATCAATCAGCGTGGTGCCATTTTTGAAGGTGTACAGCATTTGGTCCTGCAATCGGCTCACCCGCTTTTCCTGCCGCTGCAGTGCCTGCTCCACATGTGCCACCCGGATCATAGTCGCATTGGCCGCTTTTGCGGTGTAATTGGTCTCTCGCAACAAATTGGCGATATCGGCAGAATGCAGAGACAGCTTGTTCTGATCTTCCGCCTGACGGGAGCTGTATTCAATAATTCGGGCAATCGCTTTACGGTCACAATGGAGCATGCCATTGTCATGCACAATGCTGGAGATAAAGCGGGCGTACTGTGCTTCTGACTCCTCTGTCCGATCCATCTCATCTTCAAAATCTGCTGTCACCCGAAAGAGTTCACTGAAATCCGGATCATAATTCACCAGCAACTGATAGGTTTGATAATCCCCGAACAAAATAATTTTCACATCCAGTGGGATCGGTTCCGGTTCAAGAGAAATCGTGCCCGAAAGCGTGACTTCCCGCTCCAGAGAGATCAGGTTAAGTTTTCTTGAGCGCAGTGCCCGCTTTAAGCCGTCCCATACATAGGGGCGCTCCAGTACTTTCACGGCATCCATCAGCAACACCCCACCATTGGCGCGATGCAGGCTGCCGGAACGAATCAGTGAGAAGTCGGTAAAAACAGTGCCTTTGTAGGTCGCATTCTCGATATAACCGAAAATGGTGTGATAATTCGGGCTTTCTTCAACGACGATCGGAAAACGCTCACTGCTTTGACTGACCAGCACATTTACCTGATAGCGTCGCGGCATTTTCTTGTCCAGTGCCGCATAAGCCAAAGCAACCTGATCTTCGCTTTCCTCTAGGAAAATATCGAGATTTTCCAGAATATCTTTCTGCATCGCAGTCAGATAATCCTTAATCTCGCTATGCCCGCGATACTCTTTTTTCAAAGGTTTGATGAAGTGCGAAACCACATCCAGCGCCACTTCTTCATTCAGCTTCTGGATTTTGTCGGAAAACTCTTCTTCCCAGTTGGTCAACTGACGCGCAATACCCCGTAGCTTCACTTCCAACGCACTGATCATCGCTTCAAATTTCTCTTGCTCTTCCTGCGGAAGCGCATCGAAGCTTTCTTCGGTATGGGGTTCCTCACCATTCATGGCAATGAGCTGATAGTCCCCTTGCGTCGTCAGGGTCAGGCTGACACTTTGTTCCTTCGCTTCCGTCGTCAGGCTGCCCAGTGCAGACTGCTGCTTTTCCGCCAATTGATTTTTCAGCTGTTCAGCGCGGGAATAATACATTTCATTGTCAAACGCCAGAGGCAAGGCTTTCACCAGCCGCAGCATCAGCTTTTCAATATCTTTTTTGAATGGTGCCCCTGTCCCCGGTTTCAGTTTCAAGACCTTCGGGGTCCTTGGCTCATCGAAATTGGCAACATAACACCAGTCATACAAGGGCGATGCATCACCATTGGGATCATGCCGATTCAGATAGCGCAGCACCATGGTCCGCTTACCGAGCCCGTTCCGGCCAATGGCATAAATGTTGTACCCCTTCTCCTTCATCGACATCGCAAACTCAACCGCCAGCTGGGCACGCTCCTGGCCGACGATTTCGTCCAGAGGCTCCAACCCCTTGGTTGATGAAAATGGAAAATTATCTTGATTTACATATAGATATAAATCTTTAGGATGTAGTTCTTGAACTGCCATAATGCATCCTTTTCATTGTTATTATCATCCAAGCCGCCCCAAAAAAATGACGCTTCAAACATGCCGAATGGCGACAAAGTGGCGACAGGTAAATTTTCAAGCTCAGCTTTGCAGGTTCATACCACAGTGTCTCTCAGCGGTCGCTATGCCAATCTTTTCAGTTCAGTGTAAAGTGCTTATCAATCACAGAATTTGATGAAATCTTGAATTACGTAAATTACGAGAGGATTTATTTTCCTATTCCTCTTTCTGCATTCTCTGTGATCAAAACTGAAAAAACCCATTTATGATAAATAGTTGATTTATCAGAGGTTATCAAGGATATGGAGATCATCCCTAGATCGTAACCTTTCAGCCACCTCACACGCAAAGTGAATCTTTCCATTTAAAAACAATCACTTAACAACCAACAAAGATCCATAAGATCGTATATGTTTTTTCATTTCCCTGAAAAGAATCACACTTTTTGAAATTTCATATACCTATATGAGAGCACCAACTGATGCCATTTATGTTTGACTGAGCCCTGATACTGCGGGCTTCAAACTATGGCGAGTTACAACCTTACTGTACAGAATTTCAGTAATCCAAAACTGCAAAAAAACTACCGCAAAAACCTCGCAGGCGGGTGTAGAGGAGCGCGGATTACGTGCCCCGTTTGTTCCTTTACGTGATCCTCTGGGTGTATGTGTCGCGGCGTACACCAGGCAAAAGAAAACGCACCCGATTGGGTGCGTGGTTTAATGCTGCGTGTTGGTGTGCTGTCAGCTGACCTTAGTGCCGGATACTTCCGCGTTCTGGGTGATTTCGTCCACCACGGCATTGGCGATGGCTTCTGCCATCTTGGCGGCCATAGCAAACTCGCCACTCATCTCAAAGCCTTGGGCCTGCAGTTCGACTTCAAGTCTGACTTTCAATGATTCCTTATTGAGTGCCATGGTTACTTCCCTGCAAATACGGTGGTTGATACATCAACGTGCGGCTTGCCTGTGAACGGGCAGATGGTGGCACCGGTGCAGACACCTTTGCCGCCGTTGAGTTTGATAGTGTCGGCATCCTCGATGATATTTTTCGCCTTGATGATGAGGTCTTTGCTGATGGTCAGTTGGTCATTGCCTTCAATGGTATGGATGCGGTCTTTCATCACCGTCAGTTTGTCATCGAGGGCAATCACCACATCACGTAACTGGCCGATGACCTGAACCAGATCGCCTGCGGTAGCAATTTGCATATTCCCCAAACTGCCGAGCACCAGATCATCCCCGGCCAGCAAGTTTATGGCGCCCAAGGCTTCAATCAGCTTTTTGCCCGTGATTGCTTCGGTGCTGTGTTCATCAATGGTCAGGTGGTGCTGGCCGAACTGGCCCTGAAAGCTTTCCGCCTGGTCATTGAGTTTGAATGCATTGCGGGTGTACTGCTGGTCAGTCCTATCGATGATATTGCCTGCGACATCGATGCGACGATTGACGCCTTCCCGTTGCTGTTGCAGCTGCTCACCAGGCTCAATCTTTGGCAATGCGTAATCCCGGCCATAAATTCCGCGGATGATAGGCCTGTCATTACGGCCATAGGCAAAGGCGATTTCAACAACCGTGCCTTCTAATGGATAAGCCATCAACCCGGATTCATGTCCGTTCATGTGCACCGGCAACGGGACCGAGCGGTAAACGGGCACTGCGCTGTCTGGCTGCATGTTTTCATCCAGCATCTGAACATCAACCGCATAGCGGGGCCGGAATGGGTCTGCGGGCTGTCCGGACTGGCTGTTGTCACGCACCGCCTCCACCCGGCCAAACATCGGCAAATGGTAACCTGCCGCCAGTTCCGGGAACTGGTTCAGGGTCTCGCGCTTTTTCGGCGAAATCGGGCTTTCCGTGGCTTGCCAGTAGGCGGTCATTTCATCCCCGTGCAACTCCAGCCGGGAGATGCGTTTTCCATTCACCCTGGCGCCTGGACGAAACACAGGAAACGGTGAAAACGTTATGCTGTCGGCCATCTGCCGCTGTGACAGCTCCGGCGGTACCGAGAATGCCCGCAGACCAAAATGGCAATCTGCCCAGCTCCCCACATACACGGTGCCATCGGTTTGCTGGTACCAGACAAAATCAGGTACCTCGAATGCTCGCCCCAGGGATGCCATTAACTGATAGCCGTCGCCCTGGCTGACGAAATTGGGGATTTTGCGGTCGGTGTATGCCACATTCTCAGGCAGAGAAAAAATCAGCCCAGTCAGTTGCGTGAGTTTTTCAATGACGTCGCGTAAGCTTGGATGCTCCAGGCTCACCGCCCAGCGTTGACTCAAGATCCCCGCATTTTCCTTCACCATGATTTTGTGATGGCCGTTTTCAGCCGGTTGTACCTTCTCGATATAGCCATCAAACCAGCGACTGAGTTTGCCGTTATAGCCCACATCAAAGGCAACTGGCTGTCGGGCTTCTGGCGGCTGTTCAGCACTGAAGACGAAAATCGCCCGGCCACCCAGTGACAGCTTAAGGCTGACTTTATGATCGGCCAGTTTCACTTCCTGCTGATTGACGAATAGCCGTGTTTGCAGCTTCACTGGTTCACCTCCTCAGATTGCGCCAGCGCCTGCTGGAATTGGGTCTGGTCCGTTTTCGGGGCTTGCGGTTTGCTGCCTGACTGCTGCTTTTCACGTTGCTCCCGTTGTTCGGCCACAGAGTGATGCTCCCGCAGGCTGAAACTGACAATCCATGCCATTTGCGATTCATGTTCACGGGCGCTAATTCGGCCAGAAAATTTGACCTGGCGGATTTTCAGCGCACGGGCGATATCATTGCCAACCCGGTAGATATGACGCTGGCCGTTGTCGTTTTTGGTTCCGGCAAACTGATAAATCTGGGTTAAGGTCAGGGCGTCTTTGAAAGGGACCAACCCGGTAAAGGTGAGCTGCTTGCCCTTGTCTCCCTGCTCGGCGGTGTCGGTCGCTGAGCTTTGCCCGCTCATGTCCTTGTCTTTCAGCTCCATTTGCATTTCAACCCGCATTTCATGCATGCGGATCACCACGCCATCGAGACTCAGCATAATAGTTCCTCAAAAAACGTCAGCGGCTGGTCACTCAGCAACAGGCTGGCAATGGTATACGGATGATTGCCGGGCACGGTGGATGCAGCCAGCATGGTTGCCATGGAATGCGGGTGGCCGGAAAGCGACATGCTCCAGACACTGCCTTGTAATGATTTCAGGGCGTTTAACTGGTCACTCACTCCAGCTAGGCGCTGTGCGCGTTTGGTGGCTAAAGTGGCGAGTTTGCCGATCACCGTCGTCTTATCGTCAGCCAGTGACTCCAGTGTTGCCAACTGAGTTCCCATGGAAGAGGACGCAACCCGTAACGGCTGTGCATTCAGCGCCGCTGCAGGCTTAAACCTGGGCTGAACAATGGCCGCAGGTTGATGCAATTTGGTTTGCTCATTGGTGGTCAGGGCGGTCGTGAACCGGGCCACCTGACACCAGTCAGGTAAATTGAATACACTGGTAAGCTCGGTCAAACGTTGCGCGAATTCTGATAACTGGCTGGCGGTGAGCATCACCGCGATACCATACAATTCACCGTTTGGCCGATGAGCATCAACCTGATCACGCAACTTGCCCGCTAAATGGTTTACCGCCTGCTGTGGGTTCAGGTAACGGCCGGACTGCAGTTCACTGCCAATCTGATGCATGTATTGCGACACCGTCAGCACCGTTCCCGACTGCAGCAATGCATCCAGCTCCGCACGCAAACCGAGCAAGGCTTCTGCTTCAGTACTGAGCGGGTGACGCTGAAAAGTGACTTTCCCGGCGACGGCATCAAGCTGCCCAGCCGCTTGAGCGGCTGCATTACCAACTTCAGCGGTGACCGTTTCTGCCTGAGTTTGAATACTGGCCGCAGAATGCGGCCAGGTAAGTGATGATAGTTGCCACGTCATGGGCGATTACTCGACTAAAGGCGCAGGGGGCCAGGGGTTGTCCTGCTTAATCTTCATGTACCACTCCTGCGCCTGTTGCTCGTTCTTGTCCGCACCGGCATCATCTCCCAACATGCGCTGCATCCGGGCCTCGTTCATCAGTGGATCAACGATTTGGGCATACTGCTGACGACGGAGGTTATTAATGGCCTGCACTTCAGATTCGAACTTGGCTTGCTCGTCGGTTTGCCAGCCGGAGTCGATCCAAATGTCCCAGCGGGAGGTTGGTTTTTCAGTTGTATAGCCGTCGGTGACTTCAGATGCATCATCAAACTGTTTTGACTTGGTGCAGTCTGATTTTAGCCAGGCCGTGATGGGGTGCTGTTCTTTCCTGATTTCCCAGGCACCATCCTGCCAACGCCTCGGCGGCTTACTGTTTTCATCAAGATACGCAAAATATTCCCCATCTTGTAGCCAGGATGGGTCTGGTAATCGATCTGGCGTGTGGTAGCCGGGAATCAGCATCTCTCCCGGATTCATTTGATCAGCCTGAGCATTGGCAGACCGAATATAGCGACCATCGGTTAATGAATACGCGAGCACTATCATGCGGCTTCTCCATGATAAATATAAACATGAGTCATCAGGGTTTTAGGGCGTGTTTCATCATCAAAATTCCCTTTCCGCTGACCTGCTGCCTCTTGTCCGACATCAGCGGTCACCACGGCTATCCCACCGGGCAAGACAAAGTTGTAATGATCCACCGCAACCCATACATTATCTGGGACACCGTATGACACGGCCGTGCTTGTGTTAGATGCTGATGTTGGCAAACCGTGATTATGGTATTCCACTGCAGATTCAAGTGTGGATGCGAACACTTCATCAGCTTCGGCTCCCCGCCGATAATGGCCCAGATGATAGTCAGGGGTTGTGAATGTGGAAACACCATCTCCCGTTCCATAGTGCCCCGCATATAATTGCGGACTGGCATCAATGACGGCTTGTTCAGTCAGATTTGATGCATCCTGAACAACTGCCCACAACTTCGGATAAGCCAGTCGTGACAGCTCTACACGCTGTGCCTTGACGTAACCGGTACGGGGTTTATCTGTAGAAAACTCAACGATGCTGCCGACAAGTGAATCAACAGGTAGTTTTGCGTTCAGCGCTTCAGGCAGGCCATCAATATTACCAACCACAGGCGGAAAATTTTTTGAGTAAAACTGATTTCCCTTTGCGTCCTGCGGATTGTGCGTATTGAGCGGGACGATCGTGTCAAATACTTCTGGGTTAGACGCAGGCGCTGATGGTGTCGACGATGCAAACGAGATGACTTTAAACTGAAGATGTTTATCGTATGTGGGCTCATTTAACTCTCGCTCACCAAGGAATGTGACATGAGCATCTTGAGAATTGAACCATTCCGCATTGGTGTCATATAGAGCCAGCCATTTTTGCCCCTCATATTCCAGGGCACAGAACTCCAGTCGCCACCCCCGGCGATAAACCATCATGGTGAAAGACGTTTCGTTGTAAGAGCTTTTCACTGAAATTTCAAAATCACCCAACCGCTCTGAAAAATCTTTAGAGCCTCGCGCCATCGTCAGACGACCTGTCACAAATGATTCTTCAAACCGTGTAGAAAGCTCCGCATACGGGACCAGTAAGATTGCAATACGCTGAAAATGATTAGAAAAATGAAATTTTTCCTTTTTACCGTATTGGGGGTGCGGATCCACTGCCGTCAAATGTGCAGGCAGGCCGCCAATCTTACGCCTGTCCACCACACTCCCATCAGCAGCTATATCAGCAATCTTCGCGACGTAATGAAAGCGTCCCTGGCTGTCGGTGTAATCAGATTTCGCGGAACCCGATGCGATGATGCTAACGTGGTTTACCCACTTCGACAGTGACGTGCCGTCACGGTACACATCCAGCCAAAGTGCGTTCGGTTTGGTTGAGACGGTTTGTAGAACGTCATTGGCCAGTACGGCACGCAAGCCGCCGACGTAGGCAACGCCAGAAGTGACGCTGTACTTATTGGGATCGGCCTGCTGAATCACATCAAAGCCACGAATAAATCCGACCTGGCCGTAATTATCCAGGCAGGCTAAGCGGTGGTCTTCATCCATACCCAACAATCGGGCTGAGAAGTCAATCTGCCAGGTACCCGCATCGACGGTCACACCTGCCAGTGCCGCAGCGCCGTTGTATTCCATCACCAGAGTGCGGGTCAGGGCGGAGCCGAGTTCTTTGGTTTCCTGCGCCTTGTGAACCACAAAACCGCACGAACCCGCCACCGATTTGTCACGCAGGAAAATGGCATTGAAGGTAAACGCGGGCTGGCTGCCGGAGATCACCACGGAATACGCCAGGGCGTTGTCGCCCATTTTGCCGAGCTGGTCGATATCCTGCCGGTGCACCCACTGACTGGACGGCGGCAGCCCCTGATTTCGGTCAATCGGCTGACTGGCATTCAGCCCCGGAATGTAGGCAAAAATCATCTCGTTCATGTCCGGGCCTTTGCCCGCACTGATCTGGCTTTGCAGGTAACGTTCAAACTCGAACGGTATTGCAGTCTGACTCATGGGTTGTTTCCTATGCTGGCAACAAAGATGTCCTGGCTGTGATTCATCTGGCTAGGGTTCACAGCCACTGTCTGTGTGTATTCATCACGGGCCCGGTACAGCGCGTGACTGTGGCTGAATTCCCCGTGATGGAGGTTGACGATCACGGGGTAACTCACCTCGAACCGGTAGCGGCGGCAGGTGCGGCCGTATTGCTCAATCAGGGTTTGCATCAGTCGTGAGTTCTGCGACATGGCTGAATCGCGCACCTCAATGGTGATAACATCCCACAGGTCCGGATCTTCCCGTTCTTTAAAAGCCACAATGCCAATATCCAGCCGCTCAAAAATGGCTTTGAATCCGGCCACACTGCCGGAGTCTTTGGCGTTAATGGCCGCGAACTTCACCCGCTTGCGGTAAAGTTCCAGCGGCTCCCCATCAAAGCGTTGAATATCCCGGTCCCACGCCATCAGGTTCAACAGGGTCTCTGTGCAGGTCAGCGGGTCGAACTGTTCCAGCGGCCACTGCAACCATTGCTGCACTTTCTGCATGAAGGCGTACACGCCTTGAGTCAGGTAATGCGGCTCTCGCAAGGCTTCGCTGATGGTGCTGCCATCCTGCCACCACGGGATGTTTATTTTGGGCAGCTTCACGAATCCTCCTCTGGTTCAACGGACAATGACGCCAAACGAGGCTGTTCAATGGCCGCGCTAATGTCTTCCTGAACCAATCCATTTACCCAAATTTTCACCGACTCGACCGTGCTCATGGCCTGGTGAATTTCACTGGCCATCCTCGACACACTGAACCGGCTTTGTGGCCGGGCCCGGCTCATCTCAGCATGGGCTTCGGTTTCCCGAAAGGCGGCACGTACCCGGCTTTCCACTTCATCCAGTGTGGTGGCGGTTTGCTCTGGCGTCAGGTTCTTCACCAGAAGCGCTCTGACGGTGATAGTCACAGGCAAATCCGGGATAGCCGTGCAGGTCAGCACATCCCCGTGCCCGTGATAGCCCTGGTTCATGATGTGTTCATTGAGCTGGCTGATCACTGCGGCGGGCGTAGGGCCAACCTCCATCAGAATGTAAGCCGTCGCGGTGCCCGGTTGGATATGCCCGGTGTTCTCAAAGAAAATATTGTCACTGCGAATCCCTGCCACACTGGCAATGATGGAGCGGTACGCATCGTCAATGTGCCAGCTGCCAGAACTGGTAAACGCGTTCTGGCAACGCAGGGCCAGTTCTTCATCGGTTTCTTCATTGGCGCCCAATCGTGTGAGCCAGTCCGGCTCATTCTCTGCCGAAACAATGCCGGGGATTTCCTGCGGCAACAGGTTGTAATACCCGGCAGGTAAATTAAACGCAGCCCCGGCTTCTGATGCCTCAACAGGTACTCGGCCACTGCCTGTGCCTGCGGGGATCACGGTTTCCGCAGTGACCCTCACCTGATACACGGTGCCATCAATGGGCGCGGTCTGAATCACGGCAGCTTGCGCGATTGTGGTCGCATCGTTCGGGTTCGCCTTGGTCAGGGTGATTTCTCCCTGCGCTTTCACCGCGGCTTTCGGCGTCAGGTTCAGTTCCCAGGCTTTCAGTTCCAGCGCCCAGCGCGACGCCGTTGCCACAAACATATTAGGCAGCACATGGGTTGCCAGCAGCACATTGACCAGCCAGTGAACCGGCGTGACCACTGCCGCCCGCACCCAGCGCCAGAAAGGCGACATGTCGGAATCGTTGGAGACCTTGCTGCCCGCGGCAACCACGGCGGTTTTCAGCTCGGCCTCGATGGCCGCTTCTGTGACAGGCAAGCCTTCATCTTCCATCAGGCGGACAAAATCGACTTCAGGACGTTGGTTCATGCCATCACCTCAATCGTGATATCACCGGTGGGGCCATACTCATACGCCTCAGCACTCAGGGTGATGTAGTCCGGGTTGACTTCAGTGGCCGTGGCCGTGCCGGGGATCACCCGAATATCGCGCTCGGCTTCTTGCTCGATGCGGACCAGCACATCGGCCCGCAGTGCCGGGTTGCGCTCGGCCTGCAGTTCACGCGCCAATCCCTTTTCCATAATGGCGTGCTTGATGTCCTGTGCGATGCTGTATAAATCGCTGGTCGCTTCCGGCTGCTGGCCTGCATCCATCTGCCAGCCGCCGTCGATCACTTTGATGTCGATATATCGTTTATCCGGCATTGAGTTCATCCCATTCGGCTAATTGGTCCGGGGTCATTCCGTTCGGCGCATCAATGTACACATCGCCATACTGACGAATGTTGCTGGTCTGCGACGGTGTCGGGCTGGTCATGGTCTGAACCATGCTTGGTGGCACGGATGGCGTGTTTTCCGGGCGCTTGTACTGAATGGCTGTCGGCATATCGTCAGCAGAGACCTGCTCTGGCAATGGGGCTGCCGTCATCGCCGGGTGCTGCGCCTGATAGGTTGCCGCATCTGGCAAAGTTGCAATAGCAGGCGGGGCAGCTTTTTCAACTTGCTCTACCGCTTTCATGGCAGGGGCTTCAGGCATCTCTCCGGCACGCCATTCAATGTCGATACCGGGGATCATATTCAGTTTGTCGATCACCCAGTCGATGGTGTCAGCCAGGAACTTGAACACAGCGGTATCACCAAACGCGGCTTTCAGGTCATCCCACCAGTAAATCATGGCGCCCACAGCCGCCACCAAAGCGACGATTCCGGCAATCACCCAGGTGATCGGGTTGGCCCACAGCGCCGCATTCATCAGCCATGTGGCTGCGGTCATCGCCATCGTATTGATACGCAACAACTTCAGCACCCCGTTCAGGGTGCCCGTTGTGACCGCCCAGCCAGCTGACATCATGCGGGCAATGCCCATCACCAAAGACAGCGAGGCCACTACGCCACCTAGTGCCAGCGCGCCAATCGCCACATAGCCCAATACTTGCGTGAGGAAAGGAAATTCCTCAGTCCAGCCCGTTAGGTAAACCATGCCATCAGCCATGCTGCCCACAACCGCATTGATTGAAGGCAGGATTGCCCCGAACACCGCCGCCCGAACCGCAAACCAGCTGGCCTCCAGCCGTTCCCACTGGTCTGTCATGGCCCCGGCCATTTCCTCGGCTTTGGTCATGCCTTTCACCTGGCCCAGTGCTTCAATACTGCCTGCCAGCCCTTGGGTATCCGCCATCAGCAGCTTGATTAAGCTGACAGCCTCCTCTGAGCCAAACGCTTTTTTCAGCGCATCGGATTCCGTGACTTCCAGGGTGTCGCCAAACTTGCCTTTCAGTTTGTCGAGAATATCGAGCATCGGCAGCATGTTGCCCTGGGCATCGGTAAACTTCAGGTTGAGTTTATCCTGTGCGGTTCCGACCCCGGCCAGAAATGCCTTGTACTTGGTGCCCGCTTCACTGCCGCTCATGGTGGCCTGCAGGGTGCCAAGAATTGCCATCTGCTCAGACATCGCGATCCCTGCCGACGTCGCGTTCGCACCCACACTGGTGAATGCTGCGCTCATCTCGTTACCCGTGGTTTTGAACATCTGCACCGCACTGGCGGTCATGCCTGCAACCTGCTCAACCCATTCGCCTTTGCCCATCTCTTCAGCCTGATTTTTGAAGATGCCGTACATGGTGCCCATGTAACTGGTGATGGTTGAGGTATCGGCTTTGGTGGCCGCAGCCAAGACGCCGGATGCTTTGGTGAACTGGGACAACTCATTGCCATCGAGTCCAGCAATCGCCGACTGGATATCATAGGAAGCCGCCACAAAATCTGTGGCGGATTTGCCATACTCGGATGAAAATTCAAACGCGGTTTGCGTTAACTGCTTCAGGGCATCGTCGGTGACTCCGAGTGATTTCACTTCCCCGATTTTCCGATCCATTTCAATGGCAGGCATCAGCGCTTCCTGAATAGCAAACCCTGATGCCACCAAACCTGCACCACCCACCGCCATATCCTGCATGCCTTGTTTGCCTGCATTCATGGTGGATTGCACCTGTTTAGTGATGCCCTGTAAGGGCTTGGTGATCTGGTCATTCAGACCAATCTGCATCAGGAGTTTTTCAATCATCGGCTAAACAACCTTGCTATCGCTGCCATCACGGCAATTTCTGTGCGTTCTTTTTCGTGCTTATCCAGCCACAGGGCGCGGGCTAAGTTCTGCGGCTCATCACTTTCACCGGGAAAGTACAAACGCCGCAGGGTGAGCGCCTGTTCCAGACCGTTCTGGTCGATGCGCTCCGCCCGCTCGGTCAGTTTTTTAGGGTGATTTTGATGCCGCCTTTTGAGGCTTCATGCACGGTGCCGAACACTTCCATGGTCAGGCCCGGCACGGTGTTCATCAGCTCAACCAGCTCAGCTTTCTGCTCAGGCTTTACGGTGCGTTCCAGATAGGTGCGGGCCGGTTCGACTTTCTTATCCAGGGTGACACTGTTGCTGTAGTTGTTGGCATCGGTCACAGTTGGGGTGAACTCAAAGTCAGTTTCACCAATGGTCACGACGACAGGTTTAGTTTTAGTCATGCGGTTTCTCGCTCTTTGTCTAATTTCGATTCCAGACGGTCGAACCGTCCGTTGATTGATAATTTCAGGTCGTCCACGGCTTCGCGCAGTTCATGCTTCGTGGCGTACTTCTCAGCCACGTCACCGCGCAGCCGTTCTGTTGCCAGCTCGTTAGCATGGATACGGCGGTCGTGATCACGGGCTGTCGCCTGGCCTTTATCTGTTCGTCCGAATATCAAGGCAATCAGGCTGAACACCACGGCCAGCAAAGCCACACCTGCCGATACCCAAGCTGGTTCCATCTAGCCCCCTTTTACGGCTTGCCGGATACCGCCGAGCACACCTACAGGCTTCACTCCGGCAGTGATCTGTTTATCTAATGATCGTTTGTGGATGTTTACCCCCAGAACTGCCAGCGCAATAGAGATAAGCGGGGTCAGTGCGACAATGGCATTGACCACATTCGCCGCTTCCTGGGGCTGGAAAGTCATCACAAAGAACAGGCCAAAGAACATCAGCGCCCAACTCAGGCACAGGGTGTATCCCCAAGTTGGCCGCCATCGGCGCACAAACGGATCGCTGCTAGCCATTTCGGCCTGCATGGTGGCTGCCTGCTGGGTTATCGCGAGCTGGCGCTCTCCACTTTCCAGCTTTGCATGCTGGAACATCAATTCCTGAAGGCGAATGCGCTCATCGGATTCCAGTTGCTTGATTTTCAACAGCGCCTCAGGGTTTACCCTCAGCTCCGCTTCAATTGCAGCAGCCGTGTTTTCAACACCCAGTGCACTGGCGACCAGTCCGCCGACTGCTCCCCCTGCGGGCCCACCAATCAACGTGCCAACCATGGGGGCTGCAGTGCCGATCAGTTTTTTCACTTCTTCCCACATGCTTGCTAATCCTTTTGAATGGTCAGAACAGCAGGCGCGCCGGCCAGCTCATCCATCAGGTTGTGAAATGCTGCCGTTGAGTTCAAAACCGCCCACTCATTACCGACAAAACCAAAATCAACACCGGGAGCCAGACACCCTTGCAGTTGCGACGGGTGGTTTGCCTTATGGATCAGAATGTGCGTCCGCTGGCTTGGCCCGTAACGGGTGACACCCAAACTTTCAGCTTCCAGTGCGTAGCAGTTGCCAAACTTCGGGCTTTGATGCGGATAGAGGGTGTAGGTGCCTTCGGGCACACAAGATTCCCTCTTTTTGTTATTCAGAAAAGGACGCTCGACCATGCAGCAAACCTGGCTGCCATCTTCGCGATGGAGCGTTCCATAGGTGCCGTGTTCAAAGTAACGGCGTTTCAGAATGAAATTCTTCACAGTTTCCCCTTGTCGGCGAGTTCCTGGCATGGGGTGCAGTACTGGCACCCCGGTATGTGTTGGCGGCGTTTTTCCGGGATGGCGTCGCCGCATTCCGTGCACTCTGTCGCGCTGGTCTGGTTGCCCGTCTGACGGGACGCGGCATCCAGCTGTCGGGCCAGCGCCATTTCGGTGAATTGGGTTTCAATGCCACTGGCATGATCTAGCCAGTCCATCAGCTCAGCAGCCCGCGGGTATCGTTTTTATCCAGATACGGCGTGCCGTTGATATTCACGAACAGCGGACTGGTGACAAATCCTTTAATTTTGCGGGTCGACAAATCTGCGCTTTCCGGATCAATCCCGACAATATCGGCCAGCACCCACTTCACGCCGAACAACTCCACTTTGTCTTCATCCACGCCGTTATTGGCATAAAACAGAAGGTCATCTGGCTTGATACCGCGGTAACTGCCTGCACTTTTCGCGGCTTTGTGAATCTTCCTGAACTGGTTTAAATCCAGCTCGATTTCTACATCGCAGCTGACTTTGCCGTCGGTGTATCCATCGGTGACACCTCGGGTAAACGCAGCCGCGGATTCATCGTTGATCGTGGCGGTCGCGTTCTTCACGTGGACGAACTCACCAAATAAGGTGGTATCGAAACTGCGTCCTGAGAAACGTGCTGTCATTGCGTCGCTCCCTGTTTAATCGCAATAGCGATGGTGATTTTGACCGGGCATTCATAGGGCTGAACGGCAAGATAGATTTCAACTTCTTCACGGGTGACCCACTTGATCTGAATGTCGTCTTCTTCCGGCGGCAGAATTTCGCCCGGTACTCCGGTTTGCGCCATGGTGCGCAGGTCCTGGGTAAAGTAGAGCTTGGCCTGGGCCATGCTTCCGGGTGTTGAGTTAAGTGTCCGATCGGCAATGCGGGCAATGGCCCGAATACGCACTTTACGGGCGGCCTTCATGGCGACACGGATATGGCGAATGTCCTGATAATCACCGCCAGGCACATCCAGTGTGCGGCCAGTGGTCCAGTATTGGCCGGGATAATCCGGATACCACATGGGCACGGCCAGGCGGTTTTGCTCCAGCGTTTTCAGGATCGCCAGCTCAAGCGGCTTGCCGTTCTTGTCGGTCAACAGCTCAGTGCTGCCGAGTACGCTGCCCGTTTTCACCCGCGCCGGGGAGTCAGCCAGCGACACTTCCTGATTGGCAAGGCGGCCGCAGTATTTGCCGAGCGTCGAGCCGTCGGCGTGTACCCGTGGCACCACGGTGATGTATTCGCTGGCGACGTCTTTCGGAATCGCCACCGTGCTGGCAAGCCAGCTGGCCCAGTCCTGACCGCTCCCCGAATCATTGTTGATTTCCGGCAGGCAGCACACAGCAAAGACTTCACGGCCCAGACTGCTTTTCAGTTCAGTACGCAGGGCAATGGCACTTTCCAGCAGTGATTTTTCGGTGGCCGGAAAATCGAGCACAAAGGCTTCAAAGCTTGATGTTTCGTTGGCCTTCCTGATGGCATCCTGCCAGTTATCGCCGGGGTCAATCACCATCACCCCGGCAGTCCATTCGCTCTTGCCGTTGAGCTGTGCGGCTTTCACCGTCGCCAGCAGTGAAGCATCTGCCTTGCTCAGGGCTTCATCCAGATCACTGGTTGCATCAACCATCAGCAACTGGCGTTCCGTGCCGGTCACCTGGCCGTAGCCCACGAAAAGAAAGTGGTGCTCAACCCCGGCAATGGGGCCGTTCATCAGGTTCAGAATTTTGATAATAACGGTGGGCCATGCCATGTTATTTGCTCCTGTTTCGCTTCAACTCGCGTTTAATCATCATTGCGGTACGTTTTGGGCTGACACCAATCAGGTGACGTTCCGGCCTGCCAATTTCCCAGCTTCGGGCAGGGACTTTGTTTTCCAGTGACTGGATGGTCTTCGCCGCTTCGCCCACCTTCATGTTGTCCATAATCCACTTGAGGGTCGGTTTCTTGCCTCGTTTCTGCCGCCCCTGCGGCTCAAAGCGATAATCCAGATCACGCAGTGCCTTCGCTTGCTCTCGGGTCGCCGGATCATCCGGTTTCGGCTCTTTCTGTTTCTTTGCCTGTCGTTTCCGTGCTGTAAGGCCACTGCTTTGCGACAAACCGTGGTGATGCTGATAAGCCACCGAACCTCGCGCCGACGGCCACCCCACGAACAAGTCAAAACTGTTGTTTCGCTGGAAATGCTTCAGCTTTTTGGTAAAGCCCCGCAACATCTTTCCGCGGCCACGCTGCCGTTGTTTCCACTGCTGGCCATCCGGTCCACGCTGAGCACGAATATTCTTTCGGGTCGTTTTGGCAATCTGGGTGCCGACTTTGCGCAATATCCGCTGGCGTGCTTTCTTATCCAGCGCCAGCAGCTCCAGCGACTCTTTTACCCGCAGGTAACTTTGCTTATCCGCCTTAACTTCAATCACCGGATCACCACATCACGCAGTCGCTCAGCCACCCAGACTTCATACTCAGCAATGCGCCAGCGCTTGCCCTGCCAGAACACCCCGCCGTTGTCGTCTTCAATCAGGTTGATGGGCTCTTCGAACATCACTTCGATGATGACTTCAGCGCTGTGCTCGTCTTCCATCACCACATCAATGCTGGGGTCGCCCTGCTCCTGTCGATGCTGATCACGCTCTGAGTCGTTATCCATCAGCCAGGCGGCAACGTTGGCAAACAGCACCGCCGGGTCATATTTGCGAAACGGGAAACGGTCGAAATAGAATTCTGCCGTGTAGCGCTGGTAGGCCAGCACAACCCCGTGCCCCATATGGCGCGGTGACAATTCCAGCTCGATATTGCTCATTTCAGCGCTGAGGTGTTTTGCAATCGGCTCACCCACGCACTGGCTGATATGGGCTTTCAAATCCCGCAACTTGTAACCGGCCTGATACTGGGTCATAGCAAATCCACCGTTGAGCGGTTGTGGCCGAGCAGGTTACGAAGAATGCGCACGCTTTCGGCCAGCAGTTCGTTTTTAGTTTCCAGGCTGCGCTCTGCTAGGTGATCACCGTCTTTCTTCTGGTGAACCGTGGCGAAGTCCGGCAACAAATCCGCTTTCGCACGGGCAAAGACAGCCGCTTCATACTGAATCACTACCCGGTTTTTCCCGTTGATAGCCGGGAAAGCTTCAAGATCGGCGGCTTTCACAATGCCCTCAGCCAGATAACGGGCTTTCAGGCGTTCAAGCTCCAGATTGACCGAGGCCATTGCATTAGCCACGGCATAGGCAATGCGTTCATCATCCTGTGCGGCTGGCGTACCGCGGCGACGCTCAAATGCCCCGGCATCCACATCTGGCCAGAATCCATCGTTCTGGATCAGGGTTTGCTGATAACTGGCTGCTGTACCTGTGAACATGGCCTTTCCTCAATTGGTGCGCCTCTGCCCACTGGGTCGACGGATACAGACGAGTGAAACACTGTCTTATCCTCGCCAGCCGAGGCGCGGCGGGGTTAGGAGCCGTTATAAATTCTTGCCGTCCTTCAGGGCGTTGATACGCTGAGGGATACGGTCTAACACGCTTTTCACACCAATCTTGTCGTAAAACTCGTGTGCCTTTTGCAGCAGTGCCTGCGCTTTTTCCAGGGTGTCGATATCACCCACAGCCGCCGGGCGAGGCTTGCCTTCGTCATCGCGCAGCAGGTAATAACCGGCGAACTTGAACCACTTGGCGCTGACCTTTTCGTGCAGCCGCCAGCCATGCATCACCTTCTCAAACACCTGGCTGAAGTAAGGTTCAATGCTGTGACCGCGTTCGGCTTCGCGCTCGGCCCATTCCAGAACGTGATCGGCACAGAAGGTCGGCCAGTCGCGCTTGATGTTCTCCGGTGTCGGTAAGTCCATTTCAATGGCTTTCAGGCACCAGGCAATTGCGGTTTCCAGATCACCGATATCAAACAGCCACAGTGTGAGGGTGGTGAAAATCGGGTTTTCGTAATGCTCACCAGCAGCCAGATAGGCTTCCGCCACTGCACGGTACTTAGGCACCAGCACATCGCGTTTATGGACGATGCGGTCAGCAATGGCGTTGAAGTTCTTCAATGCCTTCTTGTCGTTTTCAAACTCAATCAGGCGCAGGTGCAGGCTGTCGGTGTTCACCGTGGCGGCTTGCGCCACGGATTGTGTGCCCGACTGCAGTAACTGGTCTCGCTGACGTTTTAACGGGCTAACCATGATTCACTCCTACGGCGCAGGCTGAGGGTCAGCCACCGTGACTTCTTCAATGGCCGCGAACTTGTTCAGGTTGCCCACCGCATACCCTTCCATGCGGATGTGGTTGTTTTCAAAACGCAGGCGGTCTTCATTGTTTTCCTGCTTCCGCCACTGTGTGCCTTCCTGCGTCAGGATCTGCAGGTTTTTCAGATTGGTGACCCAAATCATTTTTGGCGGGAAGAAAGGCGGCGTGTAAGCCTTTTTACCTGCGATGGTCTTCGCCAGTTGCTGCGCCGCTTTGTGCTCGGTGGGCGTGTCTGCCGCTTCCAGCAGACGGTGCTGCTCGGCGGCAACCAGATCAGAGCCGACAATCACAACCAGGTCCGGGTCCTGACGGTGCTCCGGGGCAATGGTGGTGTTAATCAGGTCTTGCGTGAGTGAATCAAGGTTTTTGTAGGAATCTGCTGCTGCGCCCGTCGGGTCAAGGATTGCTGCAGCCAGTACCTGCCCAGCTTTCTTTTCCTTCACGATGGTCAGCCAGCCTTTGTTGACGTCCTGACCTAACGGGTTCGCAACCGGATCGGTGATTGCGGCAATAGAGGTACCATTGAAACCGACCCGCAGCATGTCCAGTGCAAAGCGGCGTGAGATGGCGTTTTTCATCATCTTCAGCCAGTCGCCTTTCGAGCCCGAGTTCGCCCACTGGGTCATGGTTTCCCAGAGAATATGCGCACCGGAATCGGTTTTGGTCAGTTCGTAGGTGTTGCCGCTTTGTCCGACTTCAACACTGAACCGGCCTTCAGCACGGCCCGTTGACAGGCCATCGTTGCCAACATCGATCACCTGGCCTTTGATTTGCTGAACCGGCAGCAGTGCAATCATCCCCAGGAAGGCATCCGACTGCATGATGGCCTGGCGTAGTTTGGTTTCCATCGGCGGTGTGATGTTAAACATCCGGGTGCCAGCCGCAGCACCAGCACTTTCAACGGTGGCGTTGCAGAACTCGTGCAGAAATTGAGTAGAAACAGCATTCAGCATTTAAAACACCTCCATTTTGTCGGCGTCTGAACCTTCACCCGCAGGGCGCTGGCCGTCGGCTTCGACATTCAGGGCGGCAAACTTCTGCTCAAGGCCATCCACTTTGTCGGTCAGTGGTTTCAGGCCGTCCTGCAGGGCTTTGGTGAAGCTTTCGGCAGAGAAGTTCTGAATTTCAGTCAGGTTATCTTTCCCCGCATCGTCCCCTTCAGCAGCTTCATCAACCTGCTGATTCTGGGAAAACTTGGCTGTCAGACTTTCTTCCAGCTCCGTTTTCAGTTCGGTTTTCATGGTGCTGAACTGTTCTTTCAGCGCCGCTTTCAGTTGCTCTGGAGTCACGTCGGTGTCCTCTGATTCCGGTTCGGGTTGTGTTTCTGATGTGGGATTGCCAGATTGGAAATGAGTAAACAGTGTTGAAATAGCTTGCACTAAGGCGTTTGGCTGACATTCAGCAAAATCCAACTCTTCAAGTTGATCACATTCAATGGCTTTGACTTGTCCGCTCTGCTCTGAAAACTCAAGCCTCGACGTGCCTGTTGATGCTGGGGAGTCAGTGACAGCCAACCCTCTCAGGTAGCATCGTCCTTCGCCTTTGTAATCTGGGTTTATTTCGATTGAGGTGAAAAGTTTCTGCCCAAGCTTATTGGCTGTCAGAAGGTATTGGTTTGGCTTAATCTTTGCGAACAAGCGCATTTTTCCGTTCAGTTCTTCAGCTTTAACAGCTTCAACCGTTCCCCAGTTATCGCCGAAACCACCGAATCGAAAATGTTCCGGCCAAATCATGGCTGTATACTCCTGAGTGGAATACTGCTCGGCCATTTCTTTAAACCACTGGCGTAGAAGTTTGCGGCCATCAACTGTGGCACCTTCTGTCGCTATAATTTTCCAATCACTGGTTTTCGCCATCTTTCTACCGTTATTCAGTTCGCGAAATCGCTGTTTACGTATCAGGTCACGGCAAAGATACGACTTTAAAAGCCAGTGTTCATGCTGGTTCGTTCTTGAAAATTCGGATTTCAGCCGTTTCAGAATGCATCCGAACGGTAAGCGGATTTTTTCGCAGTAAACGCCAGTAAACTGCGGGCATGGCATACTCATCTGAAATTCGCGAGGCGGCAAAACGCCTCTACCTCCGGCGCTATACGCCGGATGAAATCCGCATGGAACTCGACCTTCCGAATGCCCGCATCATTTACCACTGGGCAGATAAACACGGCTGGCGCGACATGCTGCGGGAAGAAGAGGTGGACGAAGCAATCGCCCGCCGCATTGTGCTGCTGACCGATCAGGCCGAGAAAACACCCGGCCAGCTGAAAGAACTGGACATGCTGATTGAAAAGCATGTGAAGCTGAAAAAGCAGCGGGCTCAGTCGGTGAAGCAAAATGAACCACAGCAAAGCTCAGGGAATGAGAGGACACCTGAACAAAAGGCTTATCTGAAAGCAGCAGGTGACAAAGCTGGCGCCAACAGTAAAAAGCGCGGCAAGAAAACAAAGAACGACATCAGCGAAATCGGGGAAGCCGACTTTGCAGAGCTGCATGACAGCCTGTTCAAATACCAGCTCACGATGCGGGACAACCTGCATCAGCGTATCCGCAACATTCTGAAAAGCCGCCAGATCGGCGCAACCTACTATTTCGCCGCCGAAGCACTGGAAGACGCCATTCTCACTGGCGACAACCAGATTTTCCTTTCTGCCTCCCGTGCTCAGGCTGAGGTGTTCCGCAGCTACATCATCCAGATTGCGCAGGAATTTCTGGGCATTGAGTTAAGCGGCAACCCAATCATCCTCAGTAACGGGGCAGAACTGCGATTTCTCTCGACCAACAGCAAAACCGCCCAGAGTTATCACGGCCATGTGTATATCGACGAATATTTCTGGATCCCGAAATTCGACGAGCTGAACAAACTGGCCTCGGCCATGGCGACGCACAAGAAATGGCGGAAAACCTATTTCTCGACGCCGTCATCCAAAACCCATCAGGCGTATCCGTTCTGGACCGGGGATGCCTGGAAGAAAGGCAAAGACACCCGGCAGAAAATTGAATTTCCCGGCTTTGATGAATTCCGCGACGGTGGCCGCCTGTGTCCCGATCGGCAATGGCGTTATGTGGTCACCATTGAAGATGCAGCAGCAGGCGGCTGTGACCTGTTCGACATCGACGAACTGCGCGACGAATACAGCGGCGATGACTTTGCCAACCTGTTCATGTGTGTATTCGTGGACGGCAGCAACAGCGTGTTTAAGTTCACCAAGCTAGAAAAAGCCATGGTGGATGCCGCCCACTGGCAGGACTTCAAACCGCACAACAAACGGCCGTTCGGTAACCGTGAGGTCTGGCTGGGATATGACCCCAGCCGGACACGGGACAATGCTTGCCTGGTTGTGGTCGCACCGCCAGCGGTTGTGTTGGAGAAATTCCGGATCCTGGAAAAACACTACTGGAAAGGACTGAACTTTCAGCACCATGTGGCGGAAATTGAGAAAGTATTCGAGCGCTACAACGTGACTTATCTGGGCGTTGATACCACGGGCATTGGCGCTGGCGTGTGGGACTTGGTCACTGCCAAACACCCCCGCGAGGCTCATGCGATTCACTATTCGACCGAGAATAAAAACCGCCTGGTACTGAAGATGATCGACATTGTGGATGCCGACCGTCTGCAGTTCGATGCGGAACACAAAGACATCGCCATGGCCTTCATGGCGATTAAGCGCGAAAGCACCAAAAGCGGCAACGCGATGACCTTCAAAGCCGAGCGCAGCGAAACCACAGGCCATGCCGACGCTTTCTGGGCTATCAGCCACGCCATCATCAATGAACCGCTCGACCATAACAGCAAACGCAAATCAACCTGGGCTACCGCAGCATGACAGAAGCACTGATCACCACCGCCACCAATGACGAACACCTGCCGGGCATTCCGTCCAGTAGCTATTCCATTGGCTCGGATATTGAAGTTGTCGACAGCAACAGCTGGCTGACGCAATACACGGATTTGTTCTACAACGATGGCGAGGATTACTGGGAGCCGCCCATTAACCCTGAAGGGCTGGCACAGCTGGCCCATGCCAACGCCTATCACGGCAGTATGCTGATCGCCCGTGGAAATTATGTCGCCGGCCGTTTCAAAAGTGGCGGGAACATCCGCCGCCGGCACATGGCTCAATTCTGCCGTGATTACTTTCAGTTCGGGCAAGGCGCCTTGCTGAAGTTACGCAACCGCGCTGGCGGTGTGATGGGATATTACCCATTACCCGCGATGTTCATGCGCAAACGTAAAAACGGCGATTTCTGGCTGTTAGAGCGGGAAGACCAAAAGCGGCTCTACAAAGCAAAAGATGTGATCTGGCTGCCCCAGTACGACCCGAAACAGCAGGTGTACGGATTGCCCGATTACGTGGGGGGCATGCAGTCGTCCCTGCTGAACAAAGACGCCACGTTGTTTCGTCGCCGGTATTACAAGAACGGTGCGCACATGGGCTTCATTTTCTACGCGACCGACCCGAACCTGAGCGCAGAAGACGAGGAAATGATGAAATCCAAGATCGCCAGCAGTAAGGGGGTCGGAAATTTCCGCAGCATGTTTGTGAATATCCCGAACGGGAAAGAGAAAGGCATTCAGCTGATCCCGGTGGGCGACATTGCCACTAAAGATGAGTTCGAACGCATCAAGAACATTACGGCGCAGGATGTGCTGGTTTCACACCGGTTTCCGCCAGGCAAAGGCGGCATCGTGCCCACCAATGCGGCAGGCTTTGGCGACATCGAGAAAGTCAGTAGGGAGTATGCCCGGGATGAGGTAATTCCGGTCTGTGAGCTGATTATGGATGAAGTGAACAACGACCCGGAGATCGCGCCGTACCGGGATTTGCATTTGCGGTTTGATTTGGCGTTGCCAGGGGATGGCGTGGCAACAGCTTGAAAAAAGGGGGGGACATCCCCCATAAAATTTAATCCTCACCTTCCACGGATACTTCATACTTCAGTCTAAATTGATCACACTCTGCTTGAAACAGGCAACCATCACCATAGGTATGAAATTCAAAAGTACGAGCTCCAAGTGATGCAGCTTGCCCATCATCAATAATTTCTTTCAATCGTTTCCATTGATAGCCCTTCGGCTCATCAAGAAGACGAATTTGCATCGCTAAATCAGACATTGTTTCACCTTTTATTACATTTGGTTATGGATATGTGTCGAATTGGAGTGATACAAGCAAAAAAATTCACCCAAGAGCATAGGCACTCAGTTACATTGTAGTTCTGAGTGACACAATAACAATTGATCCTAAATCGCAGTTTACCCCGGCCGAAAACCGGGGGATTTTTTTACCTACCGCCACAACCCGTGCGACATCAGCGAGCGGTAGTTTCTGCTCAGGTTCATCAGCTCATCAATCATTTTTTCTATCTGCGCCTGCTGCATTTGCAGCCTGCCCTGAAAAGACATGAAATCATCTTCGTTAACCAAAGAAAAAGCCCCAGAGATTATCCGGGGCCTTTGAAAATACAGAAAGGAACATTTACTCAGAAATGAGTTTGTCTCGCAGCGACATTGAGTCAAACGGATAGTAGAAATCATCCGATAAAGACAACCGATTGATTTCTTCTTCCGGCAGTGATTTCACAATGCTTTGTGCTTTGCCATCAATTGGACTATTCAGCGAAATCCAATCTTTCAGGCTGTCCAGATCACCGGTTTCTCCGGCCTGTTTCACGAGAGCCCAAGAGTATTTTTCTCTCTTTTCTAATGTGCAGCGGTCCATAGCCCTTTTGGACAGTTCAAAAAGAACCGCTCGTTTCTGATCAGAACTGAGCGAATCAAACCAGGTATCCTGAATCGTATCGACTGGCCGATTTTTCATTTTCAGGCAACGTGCTGTTTGCTGATTAACTTCCTGATGAGCTTCTTCAAGCGTATAGCCTGCATTCGCAACAAGAGGCAGCAGCAGCAAAGAACTAGCGGCTAGCTTTTTCAACGCACGACCAAAATTGTCTTTCTTTTCCATTACTTTCAAACGCCCTGCTTTCAGCAATCATGTTAATACGGTTTCGGGTAATTGTTGGCACTGCAAGCAGTGCATTGGCGAACGTATCCCAATCATAATCATTGATAGTTTCAATCCGCTTGTGAGGTTTCATTTTCTGGGAAAAAATCTCTACAAACGGGAACGCTACCACCATGGTAGCCAGTAAATCGCCAAGCTCTAGCTTGTCATTTATGATCTGGATGTCTCTGACGCTTTCAGCAGACAGCTCTAACCCATCAATCTTGCAGTATTTGGTAAATGACGACATAGAATCCTCTCAAAAAAATAAAATGATATCAATCATTTATATTGCTTAACAGATGTAGAATCAGCACTTTCCACTGTCATAATGTGTTATTTGACCGTCATTTTAACTAGAAAACTTACCAACCAAATTATCACCCAGACACCTGTATAAACATCCAGCCCAGCTGATATACTCACAGCAAGAAATCAACATATCAGGTCAAAAATATGCGGGTTTATTGCCAATGCGGATCGGCGTCTTCTATCAGCCGCTCTGTTGCCCTTTCTGCTGATACAGCAGCGCTTTACTGTTCATGCCGGGACCCGGAATGCGGACACTCGTTTGTGTCTGAGATGGGATTTAAACACACACTGGAACTGCCTAAAAAAGTACAAGAAACGCAGCCGAGCGGATACGCTCAGGGTGGCAGGGTGTATTGCGGTTGCGGGAACGCGGCTGTGATCAATAAAACGAACCGGTTCTCTCATAATGTGGCGGATGTGTACTGCAGTTGCCAGCACTGCGGGCATCGCTTTGTGATGGCGCTGGCCTATGCACACACGCTAAGTCCTTCGGCCAAAACCACTCATGAACTGGCTATTTCACTCATTAAGGCCTTACCACCAGAGGCGCGGCAAGGCCTTAATCAACAACTCTCCATGTTTTAATACCGAAAACAATCACTCCCTTCAACTTCGGCAGCCATTTCTATAATACTCAGGATGGCTGCCTGTTTTTTGGCATCTAACTGCCCTTTCATATCAGCCATGATCAAGCCAGCGATGTAAGCACCAGCCTGCCTGGTTCTTGATGAAGACTGGCTACTCACTACCCCGTCAATCACGATCTCCAGCGCTGCCAGCGTAATATCGTCCTGTTTTTGTGTCTGGTCCATCTTGCACTGGCCCGTTATCTCTTCCGCTACAGACATTTACGCCTCCCAACCGACTAACAACTGTATATTAATACAGTACTTTTCAGTGTTAAACCTATTTCTTGATTTCCTTTCCTGGAGTGATAGGACGATCAAGGATCATAAACTCTTGATTGAAGTGCATCCTATGTGCATATAGGTAAACATGTTAGAAGACAAAAATTAGCGGTTAACAATTAAACAACCATAAGATTGAGTTAATTATTCTGACTCAGATGTATTGAAAGTTAGACATCTCGCCTTGATATAGTAAGTGTATACAACAGAAAGGAATGATAGGAATGAGTTACGAACTAAAGTGCAGTGGATGCTTCAGCCTGGAAGGCACGGTCAAATCTGAAGATGGTGAAGATATCGAAGTAGATATCTATGTAGATGACTTTGAACAAAGCTCTCTTAAACTGATAAGCGAGCGTTCACACAAAAGCGATAATGAGACTTGGCTTGTGGTCTTCACAGGCCATTCTGATGATGGTGAAGTAGTAATTGAAGTAACCTATTCACAAGGTTTAGGAGATCCTGAAGTAGAGGATGAAAGAGTTGTTACATACCCATTCCAAGATGAACTTGATTACTTAGAGTCACCAAGCTTCGAATTCGAAGAAACTGAAGACGAGCATTATTAATAATTAAGCCAGAAAGTGCGGTTTCCGCAGAAACACCAAGCCGCACTTTTTATTGAAAAAACAAATATTTAAATCAAAAAATCACTATCGAATTGTTTTTTCGATTTGATCCCCCCTTACGTTTATTCTCTCGAATTTGTCTCTGAATCGCCTTCAGCTCTGCTGCGTTAAAACACATCTTGGTTTCTCCTCATCAAATCAACGGCCAGTCGTCATCGCTCTGCCAGCTGGCAGGGAATCGCAAATCAGGCTGGTCCTTATCGGGTTTATGCTTGGGTGATGTCGGCTCCTTGGGGTCATCCCAACCATCCCAGCCGCCATAGGGCTGCGGTTTCGTGGTAAAGGTGGTCTCGATTTCGAGTGGTACTGAGCCGGAATGCCGGTTCAATGGCCCGGAACGCAAGCGATAACGGGCGCCATCACTGGTAAACAACGTCTGGCCAGCCAGTAATCGGCTGAGATTGTTGTCTGTGTCGGCCAGCGGGCCGATGGTTTTACGGATCGCCGCTTTCAGATCATCGACAAACCTGTCCGGCTGAGCACCCGTACAGTTATTGACAGAACTCCGAGAGGCGGCAGAGCCGCCAAGATCAAGAGCGCTCTCTCCGGCAGCGGCGTCGGTTGCCGATTTCTTGCGTATGGTCCAATTCCGGACACGCGTAATCTTGGTTTCCGTGGACTCTCCATTGAAGATGTCGACACCTTTCACGCGGCGGACAGCCTCGCCGTATTCGTTCCCGAATGGCGTGACTTCGTAATGTGTTGAGATTGGGTGTTCTTTCCGCTTCGCAAATGGCCCGCCCTGCCCCATCACGTAGCCTTGCCAGTTACCTGTATCTGCCGCCTGCAGCGTTTCAGAAATCTGATTGTCCAGTTGGGATTTTGGCTGATAGCCATCAATCAAGCGCTGACGAATCTCTTTCCCTTTCATCAGGCGTGCAGGCATGTGCGGGCCGACGTAATCGCGGTTTCTGTCGGTCCAGAGCTGGTTCAATTCCTTACGTTTCAGCTCAAACAGGTACTTTGCAAAGCTGTTGCGATCGAGGTTTGCCAGTCGGCGCAGCTCTCGCCATACCGTCACCGGTGCGCCACCAAAAAACTGAAACTGGCGGATACCCCAGCGTGACGCCCAGGCCGTGACGTTTTTCGCCATGTCCTGCACGGGTTGCCCGGTTTCTTTACTGATGACATCGTCCATCGCGTAGCCGTCGATGTTTTTACTGATGTATTTCGCGATGTAGCCAGTAGCCGTGCCTTTTTCCGGGTCGATGGTTTTCACATCGCAACGGGCACGGTGCAGCAGTTTACCCGTGCGTTTAGAAATGAGTTCGTCGCGGTCTTCTTCCACCGCGTAATCAATAAAAATGGCCTTCGCGGCCTTCACATCTTCTGGTTTTAACCACAGCAAAATGTGCCAGTGCGGCGTGCCATCGTGATGCGGTTCGGCAACGCGAATACCAAACCAGCGGATTTCTGCCCGGGCCATTTCTGCACGAATCTTGGCCCAGGTGCGGCACAGGTACTGCTGCGTATCTCGCGGGCTGGCACCGTTCCAGTGCTCAACAAAGGTATTTCTGGCACCTTTTTTCCGGCGCTTGCGGCTGTTGTGGTATTTACTTGGCGCGGTGAGGGTGTAGAACTGTCCGGCCAGTTCCATATTAGCGGCTAAGTCTTCACAGCCACGGACACGGGTCATCAGCTCATGACGGCGAATAGCCGGGTTAGCGACCGACTTCAGTACCATGTCTTCAAGCTGCGCCGTTTCTTCTGTGTCTTCATCGAACAACTCATGATTGCTGATCATGTCCCAGTTGCGTTTGCGCTGGGCCTTATGTTCTTCCAGGCAATCGCGGCTGCAGTAGGGTGTCGCGATTTTAGAGACCGCCCCCATAGCAATCGCCAGATGCTCCCGCATGATGTTGCGGGCGCGCCAAAGTTTGTTCTTCCACCACTTTTCTTTGATCAGTTTGCCAGTGCCGCATTCCGCTTCTTCCAGCAAATTACTTTGCTTTGGATAAGGGGGAACAATGCCGAATTTTCTGCACATCTCTGAGAGTTGCTCGAAGGTTTGAATCATGCGGTTTTCATAGGGCTCTTTCGGGCTACACGAATCAATGAATTCATGAAACTGCTTTTCAAACAGATCAGCTACCTGAGCAGCAAGGCTGCGGATTTCTTCTTTATCCAGTTCGGCCAGAATGCGCACGCGTCGCGTTTTGCTGCGCTTTTGCATCATTTTGTCGAGGGTGCCTTTTCTGGCTTTTTGAGTGCGCTGAAAATCGCTCTGATCAACTTCATCGTTCATCACAGCAATTTTCTGAATGGTTGGCAGGTGCCTGTAGCGGTGGCGCACCATGCTGATGCGGTGGTGCAGGTCTTCACCCATGTAGGTACGCAAAAAGATGTTGGCTGCAGCGCGGCCTTCCGCTTCAAAAATGCGGATATACCGATCGGCAAAATAGCGCGCCAGGTAATCCGGCAGATCACCGAAATACTGACGGCGCCATTCATGGTCGGCAGGGTTGACCTTATAAAGCCGACGCTCGCTGATGGTCATGTCATCTGGCGTGCGATCGGATTCTACTTTGGCGGGAATTAATGCAATGGGCTGTGGCTCAGCAAAATCTAACGTCTGCTGAGCCCAGTTTTGACAGGCAATGGAAGCTGCACGTTGTTGTTCTGTGGTGAATGTCAATTGTTCAGCCATTAAGACTTAACACCTTCAGGAGTCCAACAATGAATATCACGTTGCGTACCAAGCGCTTCGGCATTGGTTTCTCCTGCTAGCAAGCCTTCAATTGTGCTTTGGCAATACAAGCAACCGCAGAAATCGCCACCACATTCGCACTGTTCTTCGCTGTTGTGGCGAGCGTCGGTATAAGGCTTCAGCTTTAGGCAGTCTTGGCAAAGGACATGTTTTGGATTACTCATGCTGCCACCTCATGACCAATTGAAACGATATGGCTCAACCCTTTAGGGATATCGAACCGATTCCCCTTATCCCAAATAAACCAGGCATATTCACACGAATCTGAACCACCGCCCACGAAGCGAGGCCGAGGCACAATGATTGGGCACTTGGGCGGGAAACCAATTTCAAACCAGAAAGGCAGCCGTTTTTTCGAACCGAGATAGTTCACTCTTTGTAAATAAGCCATGGTTCCATCTGGAGCCAACTCGCTCAGGCTTTTACGAATGAATTCCTCAGTAAGTGAGAATGGTGGGTTAGTAATGATCACATCCTGGGAACCAAAGTCAGTAGCGAGGTAATCAATACCCTTCTCGATTTCTGCGAACGACTTTTGATTTTCTGGTAATACTATCTTGTCGAAGATCGAACCTGTACCAAGACACGGCTCTAAAAACTTATCCGTTGAACGAAGCGTTAACTTCGCCAATAGAGCGTCAACAACTTCCGGTGGTGTCGGATAAAGTTCGCGTGATTGCACTTTTCCATTGGTCGAACTCATGCCACCACCTCCCCAAACTTGTTCAGGAAGTGATTGGCTTCATCTACCCAGCAGCGGCCCGCGTCAACGGTGCGTTTCGCATCGTCGGTGGTGCAGCCAGCTTTTTCGATGAGCGGGTAAGCCGCTTCGGTGCAATCGCAGTTTTCCTGCAGGCGGTCGCGCAGATAACCGATCAGACGAATCCCCTGCAATGGCGTGGTATTCGCCAACGACAACACACACCAACCATCCGCGAGGCCGTACTGGCCGCCTTCAAGTACGTGGGTAATTTGCGAATTCATTTCCTGCCCGGTGTAATCGCCGTTTTCGTCGATTTCCTGCAGGTTCAGGACATCACCAACCTGATAATTGCGGTCGTTCAGGCGTACTTCATGGGTTTTACGTCCAGCAAGGATTTCGGTGAAGTGAACGGACTGGATTTTCACTTCGTGGAGGGTGAAATTGCTCATGCCTGCACCTCCGCGTTGTCGCGGGCTTCGGCAACCAGCTCAGTAAGTTGGTCTTCAATTGATAGCAATGAGCTAATCGAATCGCGTGAGAAGTAAAACGTCTTACTCAACAGACGTTCACCTGCATTCTCTGTTCCGTGTTGTACCGACGATGGATACACAAACACATCGAGAGCATCGACATGAGGTGCGTATTCAGTGAATACATGCAGTACATCCTTACTTTCCATTGCCAACGCCATGATGCTGAGCGCAACCTGATGTACCGAACAAGTTTTGCTGTGTTCTGCGGTTAACGTGATAGTTTCCATGGTTTTCTCCTAACCAGGTGACAAAAAAAGCCCGCGCCAGGCGGGCAAAGGGCGACAACAATTAGCGGTAAAAACTTGCGGGTTTCAGGTGGCTGACAGGGCCAGCCATGTTTTCAAAGCGAGTAACCACACCCGCCATCATCTTCAGGCCCGTGGCAATTTGGGCGGCTTCTTCCTGAGTGAAATCGTCGAAACTCATGCTGACATGCTGCTGCTTCAGGCCAGCACAAAAACAAAGCATCCGGCGCTGTTCTTCAGCCAGCGAGCAATAAACCAGTTTCAGCTTGTTGCGCTTGTGCTCGTGGCTGAACAGGCTTTTCGCTGCAGCGATAGATTCCAGTGCCGACTTCTTCGGGGCATTGGTTGTCACCACATGCACATCGGCCACACTCTTTGGCTGGCCGCGCAGGAACGGGCGTACTTCAGCGGAGTGCGTTTGTGGTTTCAGAGCGGGTTGGCTCATGGTTGTCTCCTTACGAAAGTCCGGGAATGGGGGCACCGTTTGCCAGAAAATCCGAGCCGAATTGCATGAGCGGCTGAAAGGCGGTGGTGCGGTTTTCCAAATCGTTGATTAAAAGCACAAGGTTGCTGATGGCAGCCTGCGCTTTGGCTAAGGTTTTTCGCTTCTGGCTGCGAGGCAAACGGTCTGCGCTGCACAAGCGCATTGCATCGCTAGACAGTTCGCCAGACAGCGAGCTGTTGAGTAAGGTGCGTTCCAGCAGGTTCTTGTCTTCTTCTTCAGTGGGCAGCGGCACAGTCACCACACCCAGATCGGCAAACAGCGTATTCAGAATGGTGAAGTCGCCCGATTCTTTGCACAGCAACGCCAAATCAACCGGGCACAGTTTGTGGGGCTGTTCCGGATTCAGCTTGTTGCGCAGCATGCCGCCGCTTTTCAAACCAATGCGTTCGGCGAGCTGTTCCATGTTGTGGTTCACGGCAAAATCACAACAAACAGCGTTGTAATCTCGTTGTTTGCGCTCACGTAATCTGTACATAGCGATTTGATCGTCCATGAAAGACACTGTTTAAAGACAAATCGGAACAAGAATGACGACCCAGGCAACGACATCCAGCCATAGCGGGCAGTATTCTTTTGTGGGTAACAGGGAGGACATGTGCATGACTTAGCCCAACAACTCTTTTGCTTCACGCGCGGCCATTTCGTGCATGGCATACATGTTCAGCAAAGGCTTCTCGTAAGGCTTTTCTTTCTTCTTGATGATGTACACACCATTCGAGACTTTATGCTTAATGGTGCCTAGGGGTTCGCCACTTAAACGCGAAAATTCTTCATAGCGCATATATGGGACGAGCGGGGGTGTATTAAAGGAAAACATGGTGCTATGCTCCTGAGTTGGTTTGCTTTTTTATCGGGTTTCTTTTGCTTTGGTCGGCAAGATACCCAAGGACAGAACGATGATAGATCGCCAATAAAAATAACTCAATATTTCTTTTGGCGATCAACTTCAAATATTCAACTGTTGGCGATATGGGAAAAGAGAAAATCTTACCTTTTGATTACATAAAAGGTCATGAGTTTACTGAGATGCTGAAGGAAGTAACCGGATGCAAAACATTCCTGGAAATGGCGGATTTGTTTGACGTTCCCAAAGCAACGTTCAGTACTTGGAACTTACACAACCGCACTTCTCATGAGTTGATGGTTCGTTTACACCTTGCGAAAGGTATTCCGATTCGCAAACTTGCACTGGGTGAAGAAGGTGATATTGATAACCTTGATGTCACTCCAGCTTTAGCCGGTGCTATGGCTGATAAGTTACGGGACGAAGAGCAGAAAGAAACAACACAGCTTTCAACGGTTGTGCTGAAAAGCTATTGCCTGGCAAACGGACAACTCATCGAGACCGGGGAAATCCCCTACCCCGTTCGCCGGATGAACAGCTTTAACCTGAACGCTGAACACACCATTGAAGTGGAAACGAATGAAGCGATCTACTTGGTGGATAAGTCTTCAACTGATGCTGTTTCAGGTGTGTACCTGATCGATGTGGATGGCCTGCTATCGTTCAACCGCATCCAGCGTTTTCCAGGTAAAAAACTGGCTATCGCTTTTGGCGAGAGCACAATTGAAGCGAAACCAGAAGATATCAAGGTAATTGGCCGGGTGGCGGTTACTTTGAGGAAGGATTGATTTTTTAACTCACTGCAATATCAAGATGAATTTGTACGAAATCAGCATTGCAATCGTGCTATATCCTATTGCTCTATCAATCAGTCCTGGAAGATATGTCAAATCTTGAATACTTCCGAATTATATTAGAAAACTGACTTTTATTTTTAGTTAGGTAACAAAGGTTGGAAGGTTATGAGCTTCTATTGGGTAAACATCGGTCGCAGTAAAGATTTTGTACGCAAAGAGAGTTTTTTATGGGCTCCAGAATACGGTATAAGCAAAAAAGGTAAACAATTCGTTAACGAAGGCTGGGCGCAGGTACCGACTATAAAAAATGGGGATACAATTTTTTGCTGCCATGATCAAAAAATTGTGTTTGTTGCTGTTGCAAGTAGTAATGCATTCAAGTACCAAAGGCCTGATGATCCCATCTTTGATAGCTGGGAAAACGACGGTTACCGCATTAATGTTGTTCTTGTTGAACTTGCTGCACCATTCGAAATACAAGCTCTAAAACCAACTCTTTACAAATACCATAATGACCGCTGCTCTCCAAAACTACTAACCAATACTGGCCTCAGACAAAACTTTTTAACTCTTCTTGGTGATTCTGCGGCGAATTACATTCTCAACGAACTGGGTGAAGATGCTTACGTTGTTCAAAACGCTATTGATTCAAACCTTTCATTATCTCCCAAACGAAAAGGTTCTGTGAAACAAATATTAAGCAAAGTCAGAAAAGGACAGCAACAATTCAGGAAAGATGTACTCGCCTTTTGGAACAACACTTGCCCAGTAACCAAAATACAAGTACCAGAACTACTGAATGCTTCACACATACTCCCTTGGTATCTTTCTAATGCTTATGAAAAAGTTGATAAGTTCAACGGATTTCCGTTCAGCCCCAATGTGGATAAGTTGTTTGATAAAGGACTAATCACATTCTCTGACGAAGGTAAATTGTTAATACACCCATCATTAGATAGCAATTTACTGAAGCAATTTGGCATTGATTCAAATGTTCAAATCGAACTAAAGGGAAGTAACGCAAGTTACCTTAAGCGCCATCGAGAAATTTTTGGGTTTGAGTAAGGGTTTGTTTTGAATTTAAATAAAAAATTAACCATGGATGACATATTTAAACAATTTAAAGAAACAAATATAGATGAAGAGTGCATTTTTTCATTTGATAAAATCACTTGTGCTTTTCTTAAAAGAAATCCGTTAGTCACAGACGAACTAATTCCTAAGATTGCATCCTCTTTTAATTGTAATAAATTTCAATTGAGTATATTGAATATTTTAAATGCAGAACGTGACTCACAAAAAAAGAAACTACTAGAAAAAATTCAAAACTTAGAAATATCAAACCATGGATGTGATAATTACAAATACGAGTTTAATTCAATTGAAAAACAAGAAATACGTACTTTCAATGATGTTTTGAATTATTATTATGAAAAGCTTGAGCTTGACCCTGAAAAATTAAATCGCTATAGCGAATATTACTTATCAATACATAAAAAAGAAGATAGAGAATACATAATTTCCAATTACATATATTTAGAAATAGGGCGGTTGTTATATGATAATTACATGACCAAAGATGAATCAACAACACATTTATCCAACATATTAAGCAACAAGAATAAATCATATGTTTATAACGAGTATCAAAAAATTGGCATTGACTTAAACCACACCGACAGTCAATTCTCAAAGTATAATTTATTAAGCCTAAACAACAACATTGAAATACATAACAATAAAGAGTCACGAACGTTGTTTGACAAAAGAATTGGGATGTACTTTGAGATTAAAATACCAAAGAAAGTTCTTACTTCAATTAAAGTTCTCATAGATAGTGAATTAATCTCTGATATCTCATTTAATATAATATCAGTGACTGATTCAATTCCTGCATTGGAAGAGATAGAGTTTGGCTCCCCATTGAACTTTGAAGTGTCAGATTTACCAAAGATTTCCAAATTTTATTCAGTTGATAATTTTGGAGACAATCTTTGGGTTCACCATAACAAAGAAAAGAAAAGTTTAACGTTCGAAGAAATTTTAGAAGATTTTCATTCTGCGGATGACAAAGTTGTAACGCAAGTAGTTCATTTAGAATATTTCGAATTAAATGAAGAGATATTTATTAATCATTTGGATCATGAATATATAGCATACTCCTTTGACGAATACATTGATAAATTAACCTCCCCCAATAAGAAAGGGAATAAAAAAGTCAAATTATTTAAAATTGACAATGCTAGAATACCATTCCACATTAAATTTAATGGCGAGTACTTTTTATTTCAGGTTCTAGACTCCATTTTAAAGAAAAATGAATTGGTGTCAGAATATTTTTCGAAAGTATAGTAAGAACTTATCAAAAAATAACAACTCTCTAAGGAATCATTGTGAAATCATCCGTAGTCGACCCAGAAGAACTATTCTCAAAATACCCAATCATTCAGCGAGAGAGCTTTGCACAGCACCTCACGCAGTTTCTGAATACCAAAGCTGATGATGGCTACGTGCTCAACCTAAACGCTGAGTGGGGAGCAGGCAAAACCACATTCCTCAAATGCTGGTACAACATGCTCAAAGAAGATCACCCCGTGGTCTACTTTGATGCCTGGAAGTCTGACTTCACGCATGATGCTATGCTGGCGCTGCTGGACACGTTTCATGATCAGCTGATGTCCCCGCTTACTGCGAATAAAGAACTAACTCAAAAGCTCCTTGAGAAAGGAAGTCACTTCGTCAAAACCGCAATTCCGAGCCTACTTGTCGGTTACTTGAAGCACAAAACGGGTGTCCCTCAAAATGAATCGCTACTGGGTGAAGTATCAGAACATTTCGGTTTAGACTTCGCCGAAAAAGAACTAGGCGATGCCATCAAAGAAACAATGAAAGCGATGCTTGAACAACGGAATAAAGTTGAAGGCATCAAAGAGTTTCAAAATACTCTCGTCGAACTCAGCAAAAAATACTTAGATGTTTTCAATACGAAGAAAGCACCTATCTATGTTCTTATCGATGAGTTAGACCGATGTCGCCCAAACTATGCCATCGAAGTCATTGAGTGTGTGAAACACTTCTTTGATACCAAAGATTTTGTTTTTGTTCTTTCTACTGATACTGAGCAACTACAGCATTCTATCAAGGCAGTTTATGGAGAGGGCTTTGATTCGCATTCATATTTGAGTCGATTTTTTGATAGGACAGTTACTATACCCACACCAACACTTAGAGAATATTCTCAATCAGTGTTAAATTCATACTTGAACTTTGAACACGTTCCTGATGAAATTCCAGATATTGGTGAATTGTTTGAAAAAATTTTTGCTTGGCACGATATTAATTCAATAAGAGAAATAAAAAAAATTTTCAGTGATTTAGATGTGGCAAAATCGATAAATATGAGATTTGAAATTTTACCTTTACTGCTATTATCAATTTTAAAAAGGAACCATTTGCACCATTTCAAAAAATTTAAGAAAAGTAACACCTGTCCATATTTGCGGAATAGATCATCTAATTATGAAGAAAATATACGGCATGTGACAAACTCCAGTAATATCAATAAATTCAAATTAACCTCAAGTTCATCTGTATCATTTGATGAAGTCATATATTGCATAGCACAATGTATAAACAGACCATCAGTAGAAAGTTATAGCAATTACTGGGGCGTAAATTTGAGCGATTCTTTCGGAAGCTCAAAGATAATAGATGTAGTGAAAGCCCTTTCATCTGACTTATCAATCAACCGTGCTCTACCTGAAGCTAGTCGTGAAGATTATTTTAATCTAATTGACTTGGTAGGCCATTTCGAATAGAAATCCATTTGTTGAAATAGGGATAAAAAATGAGCCCTATGCTTAAGAAGATAAAAGGTTTTTTATTATATTTGCCCCCAAAAGATGACCAGTTAATGACTGTAAGGTCACCATAAACTCTGAAGCCAATGGATTATTTGTAACTACAAGAAAAAAGCACATGGCCGCTAATATTATTAGCACTAGGAATGGAATCGGAAAATATTTGCTCATAAAAACCCCACGTCAAATCTAGAGAGCCATGGCATACATGGCAACATTTCTACTAAATTTCCAGCTTTTCATCTGGTCGACGCACAGATTCTTCACATTAAAAGATTCCGATAATCTAAGAAAAAACACTAACAGAAGATTGCAAATGTGGTCAACTAAAAACGTTCGCTAAGTTACACATTGTATTTCTTCGTCTATATCAAACATTGTTTCGCCGCTCGCCTCAATTTATACTGTACTTATATACAGTATAAAGTGATTTTCCATGTCTACCCGAAACCTCAAAGATGGCTCCAAGAATCCGTGGATTTGTGAGTGCTACCCAAACGGCCGTAACGGTAAGCGGGTGCGTAAACGCTTCAGTACCAAAGGCGAAGCCGTTGCCTATGAACGCTACATCATGCGGGAAGTGGACGATAAGCCCTGGCTGGGTGAAAAGCCGGATCACCGTCGCCTGGCTGACTTAATTGAGCTGTGGTTTCAACTGCATGGCAAGAAACTCAGTTCTGGCCACAGGGCACAAACACGTATGCTGGCGGTGTGTAACGACCTGAATAACCCGATTGCCAGTCACATTACCACCAAAGAGCTGGCGCATTACTTTTCTGACCGTCCGAACCGAGGCCAGGGCCGTACCGACAAAGCGCTGGCAAACAATACCATTGTGAACGACATCGCCAACCTTCGGGGCATGTTCAATCAACTGACCAAGTTAGACGAGTGGGAATTTCCCAATCCGTTTAATGGGCTGAATTCAGTTCGTCGCTCTGAACCCGAACTCACCTTCCTGACGGAAGCACAAATACTTCACCTGTTTGAAACCATCAAACAGAGCGACTGTTACGAAGAACTGAGGAAGATATTCAAGATTTGCCTGGCAACCGGTGCCCGAATCAACGAATCTGTGTTGCTGAAAGGTTCGCACGTATTCGACTGCAAGATCACCTTTGTGAACACCAAAGGGAAGCGAAACCGAACTATCCCTATTTCTGAAGCGCTTTATCAGGAAATCAAACCCACACACAGCGGTCGGCTGTTTACCTGCGGTTATCAAACGGCCTATAAATGGTTGAACCGCGCCCTGCCCGAATTACCTTATGGTCAGGCGACACACGTGTTACGACATACCTTTGCTACTGAGTTTATGCGCGGTGGGGGGAACATTCTGGATTTGCAGCATGCGCTGGGCCATAAAAACATCAAACATACGATGATTTACGCCCACTTCTCGCCCGATCATTTATCCTCTGTCGTCCGGCTGAATCCGCTCAATCGCGTCGCCATTTAGTGGCGACAAAATGGCGACAGAACTCAGAAATTCTCGGTTTTTATCGGTATTTGTCAGATCCGGTGATTTTTCTAACCCCTTGTTATCCCTGTGATAGCAAGGGATTCCGGGCTTTCTCAGGCAGGGTGAATATGATACCCCTTCTCCTTCATCGACATCGCAAACTCAACCGCCAGCTGGGCACGCTCCTGGCCGACGATTTCGTCCAGAGGCTCCAACCCCTTGGTTGATGAATACTCGGTATCCAACCCTGTTAAAACACTGGCGCGATACAGGGTATCTGCTTTTAATGATTGAATTGTCATACCCTTTCCCTTTCCTTCACTGATAATGTTTTCAGTGTAGTCAGCAAACAGTTACTTTTTAGTGACTTAGCTTTGTTTTAGGGTAAAAACCGCTCAACTGGATGTTTTTTACTCAAACCTGATTTCAGATCCAACGTTTCAACTTTTTGAAACGTTGCCTGTGACTGTTCGAAATAACATGAATACTGTTGTTCTGGAAATGATGACATACAAAAATCATGACATCTCCGCCATCGGAAACTTCTTCAGAAAATGGGTTGCCTCATCCACCCAACAGCGCCCAGCCTGAACAGCCCTTTCTGCATCCGTTGTGGTATGTCCTTTCCGTTGAAGCTGCGGAACCTGAGTTTCAATATAATCACAATGTTCCTGTAATCGATCGCGTAAATAGCCAATCATCCGAATGCCTTGTAACGGTGTCGTATTCGACAGCGAGAGGACGCACCACCCTTCTGCAAGACCAAACGAGCCGCCTTGCAGCACATGCGTGATCTGCGAATTCATTTCCTGACCAGTCATCTCACCTTGTTCGTCGATTTCAAACAACATGAGGACATCACCCACCTGATACTGATGATCGTCGAGGCATAATTGATGTGTTTTTCTGCCCGAAAGGATTTCTGTAAATTCGGCAGCGTGAATAATCAGTTCATGAAGTTTCATCTGACGCATGAGGACACCTCCTGAGCGTGTGTTTCGACTGAGACCACTCGTTGCCTGCCGTGTGAATACCGATTGATTTGCCACAACAAAACAGCTTTTGTGGCGCAGCGCAAATCAATTGCTATTTGAATGCTTGCCATGAGTGGTATCCTTACCCATTGGTTTTGCGTAACTTTTCCCGCGAGATACGCGACTTATTGAATACACTCGATGTTAGTCCTCAATTGAATCCAGTCAATGACTTTTAACGACATTAAGTCGCTCATGACGATTAAACTCGAGTTTGATCACACTCAATGGACTCTGAATGCGTAAAAAAATTGCAACTTTTGACTACTTGAAAGGCCATGATTTCACCACTAATCTCCGCGAACGCACTCATTGTGCTTCATTCGGTGAAATGGCCGATGTATTTGACGTCCCTAAAACAACCTTCAGCACGTGGAATACGCATAACCGGACCTCGCATGAGTTAGTGGTTCGCACTCATTTACGAACAGGCATTCCTGTTTACAAGCTCATTTTACCCAGCGATTTCTCCGCAGATGAACTGCATCACTCCTTTGCCACCGAGGATCCGCAAGCCAGTTCAGACGCCATTGCAGAAACGGCCAATGAGTACAACAGCAAACCACATGTCGCTGAACGCTCCAGCACCGATATCGTCATCCTCGAAAGTTACACTCTGATCAATGGTCAATTGATGAGCACGGGCTCGATCCCTTACGCCAGGCGCATTTTTCAGAACTGGCGTTTGGATGAAAGCGCCATCATTGAAGTCGAAACGCAAGACGCTCGCTGCCTGATCGATCAAAACCAGTGCGACGCTGTGAGTGGCGAGTATCTGATTGATTTAAATGGCCATCGCTCGATCCATCACATTCAACGCCTCCCCCACGCACTTTCCGTGCTCTTTGGCAGTTCAACGGTTGAAGTCAGCGAAGACGATCTCAAAGTCATGGGGAAAGTTGTTGTCGTTCTGGCCTTAGGCTGATTGACTGCTCCCCTGCAGGGTGCCATCGTTTAGTTGGCACAAGATAGGTGATAAGAGATTGAATTGACATGATAAATCCGCCATCCCCGCGGCTGCGGGGAACCCGCGAGATTAAAAAAATCCATACCGCACTTCGGGGTAACTCAGATCTGAAACAAAAAAGACAAGCCTAAACATCCATTGAATTGTTGTACGAAAGAAGCAACAGCATACGTCCAAAAAGATCACAACTTCCCTAAGGCCATTTCATTCACTTTCAGCAAAATCAGATTCACCTCGAACATCTTTCCCCAGACATAAAATTCTCTGACAGTATTGTTATTTCAACGCGTTAAATTCACTTGAAATATGCCTCTGACTGCATTAGTGTAGAACACAAATTGTTATGTTATAACATTATAAACATGGAGGTTTCATGCGTTTCCATATCGTGCTGTTTTTCATCCTGGGGTGTTTTGGTGCCATCCAAAGTGCCCATGCAACTATCCGTATATCGGATGTGCTCAACCGCCAGATCACACTGACACAACCGGCTCAGCGTATCTTTCTAGGGTTTTATTTTGAGGATTATCTGGCCATTGCGGGCCCGGATGCCTACCAGAAAGTCGCCATCTTTCCACGCAAATCCTGGGAAGATTATCGCCAGTCTCAGTGGACGGTTTATACCAAGGCCCTGCCTGAAATTCTGACCATCGCAGATTCCGGTTCGATCTATACCGGTACTTTCCAGTTCGAAAAATTACTACTCGCGAAACCGGATGTCGCCTTGCTGGCAGCCTGGCAATACAAATCACTGGCAGACAAAATCCCGCTGCTGGAACAGGCTGGCATCCAAGTCGTCGTGGTTGACTTCAATGCTCAGACTCTGGAAAAGCACCTGCTCAGCATTCGGGTGATCGGTCAGGTGATGGGGACAGAAGCCCGCGCTCACGCGATTGCGAATGAGTACGAGCAAAGCGTGAAAGACGTGGAAACTCGAGTCACGCAATATCTGAAAACCCATCCCAAACGTCGCGTTTACGTTGAAATTGGCACAGGTGGTTCGGCAGAGTTCGGCAAAAGTTATTCAAACACCATGTGGGGAAACCTACTGGCCGTTGCCGGGGCCAATAATATTGCGTCCGGTCAGTTTCAGGGCTCTGCACACCTCAGTCCGGAATATGTGCTCAGCCGAAATCCTGAAGTTATTTTTATTACAGGCGCACACTGGAGTAAACATACACACAGCGCGCTTATGGGACACGGGACGTCAAAAACTGAATCCATGGCACGTTACACCCCCTATCTGAAACGCCAGGGTTGGTCGCATTTGGATGCCGTCAAAAATAATGCAGTCTACGGCATGTACCATTCCGGGACACGAACCCTGTATGACTACATTTTCCTGCAATTTCTGGCGAAATCCATCTATCCCGAAGCATTCAGCGACCTTGAGCCCGAGCAAAACCTGCACCGATTCTTTCAGCAATACATGCCCGTGGCACTTAATGGTACGTTCATGATGCAGGTCGAGGGGTAATCTATGACTGAGCGTTCTCTGATCGCTTCCCGCCCAGCCAGTCCGCCCATCGGGATATACAGCCAGCTCAGTGGACGACGAAAGCGTCTTCTCTGGCTCGGGCTGATCGGGCTTTTTCTCACAGGCTTTGTGGATGTTTCAACAGGCAGCTCCCCCCTGCCTTTCGGCGAGTTGCTGCAAACCTTGCTGGCCGGTCCGGGGGGTAACGCGCTCAATACCACCATTGTCTGGCAACTTCGATTACCTGTGACGCTCACCTGCTTCGTGGTTGGTGCTTCCCTGGGACTGGCAGGCGGATTAATGCAGACCTTGCTGGCCAACCCTCTCGCCAGTCCTTACACCCTGGGCGTTTCTGCTGCGGCAGGGTTTGGGGCTGGATTTGCCCTGCTGACCGGATTCTCAGTCGCGGGCATACACTGGCTCGGCATTCCGGTCGCCGCCTTTGTCACTGCAGGCCTTGCGAGCCTGGGCATCTGGCAGATTGGCCGCCTGCAACACATGAATGCCCGCTCACTGATTCTTGCCGGAATCGTGGTGTTGTTTTTCTTTCAGGCCTTGCAATCGCTGGTACAGTATCTGGCTGCTCCCGAAGTGCTGCAACAAATCGTCTTCTGGCTGTTTGGCAGCCTGCTCAAAGCAAACTGGACGTCCTTTTGGGTGTCTGGTTTGATTTTTATCTGCGTCTTTCTGGCTGTGATTCCACGTGTGTGGAAACTGACGGCTTTATCGGTTGGCGACGACAAAGCTCAGGCGCTGGGGATCAAAACCAGTCGACTGCGATTGGAAATCTTTCTGTTGTGTTCGCTGCTCACCGCAGGTGCCGTCTCTTTTGTCGGCACCATAGGTTTTGTGGGTCTGGTTGCCCCGCATCTAGCCCGGATGCTGGTTGGTGAAGATCAGCGATTCTTTCTGCCACTGTCAGCGTTAATGGGCGCATTGATTCTGACCGCAGCGTCACTGGTGTCAAAACTGATTGTTCCAGGCACCATCATTCCTATCGGCATTGTGACTTCACTGGTAGGTGTGCCATTTCTCCTCTATTTTCTGATCCGTGAAGGAGGCCGGTCATGAAAGGCATTTCCGTTCAGCAACTCGATTTAACATTGGGGGGCCGCGAAATCTTATCGGGAATCAACGCGACCTTTCACTGCGGAGAACTGACCACCTTGCTCGGGCCCAATGGCACTGGGAAAACCACATTGCTCAAAGCCATGATGGGACAATACCCCTATGCCGGTCAGATCCAGGCGATTCAAGGCCAGGCAGATGTCAAAAAACACCGGTTTTCTTATCTGTGCCAGCTGGCATCCTCCGCCAGCCAGCTCACGGTCATCGAAGTTGTTTTGCTGGGACTGGTTCATGAGCTCGGTCTGCGTATTACATCCGAGCAGGAATATCAGGCGGAAACCATTCTGACCGAGCTCGGGCTGTCTGCACTGGCAACCCGGCGATTTCATACGTTAAGTGGCGGCCAGCAACAACTGGTGTCGCTGGCACAAACACTCATTTCCAAACCTGAAGTGCTCTTGCTTGATGAGCCCACCAGCGCACTGGATTTACGTCACCAGATTCAGGTGCTGGAGCTGGCGAAAGACTACACCCGCACCCAGAACGCAGTGACCATTGCCGTATTACACGATTTGTCACTGGCTGCCCGCTACAGCGATCAGCTGGTGTTACTGCATCAGGGAAAAGTGCGATGCAGCGGGGTGCCGGAAGACGTGTGCCTGCCGGAGGTGCTGTCTGATGTTTATCAGGTCGGCATTGATGTGGGCTATTGCCAGCAAGGTCATTTACATATCACGCCCGTTCATTTGGCGGAGGGAACCGTTCAATCATGATCATCGACGCACCAATTACGCAACTGAACGATAAATACAAACTCCTGACATCGCTGATCGCATACGAAGCACAGTTGGACGCTCTGGTAGATTACAGTCTGGCCGACTGTGAATGTTACAGCCTGCTGCAACAAAAGCTGGATGAGCTCTGCAATCTGATTGCCGATCCGGACAACTTACGGATCTGGCACTCGTTTGCACAATGTGCAGAAATCGACCGTCAGATCAAAACCCTTCGGGAAACCGCGATGAAATCATTGTGTTTACTGGAAAAACATCAGTCCCGCTGTGCTATCAATCACGCGCTCAGTTTCACCCATTATCTGGATGGACTCAACCACAGTGCCAGCTGTGAGATTGAAGCTGCACAGATCCACAGAGACAGCCGGGTGCTCTTTATCGGTTCCGGTGCCTATCCACTTTCGGCCATCACCATCGCGACACTGACACAAGCAACAGTCAAAGGGCTGGATATCGATCCGGATGCTGTCCGGCAAGCCAGACAACTCGACACCGCACAGCTTCGGATTTCTTTTGAACATACGGAGCTGACGCTTTGCCTGGCACAGTTTCAACCCACACACATTGTGATTGCTTCTCTGGTTGAGCATAAGTGGGAAGTGCTGTCGACCCTGCGCCCGTCTCTGACCGACTCACAGAAAGTTCTGGTCCGCTATGGCAACGGACTCAAGTCTGCGTTCAATTACCCGTTTAATGCATCCCTGTCGCTGGGTTGGCGAAGTCAGCCAGTCCATAGTGGCTCCTCGCTTTACGATGTGGTCCTGATGGAGAAAGCCCATGACAACTGAGACTGAAAATATCTTGCTCTTCGGTGCAGGTCCGGCTGCCATGCAACTGGCCGTTTGGCTGAAACAATCCAATCACATCTTGCTGGGGATCACCAATCGTGCTTCTGAAAACTGGCAACGATGGCAGCGCGACTATGCTGAACGCGGCCAGATCCAGTGCGACGTTGCCAAACCGGCACTGTCCGCACTGGCCGGACAGGCCAGACTTGACCGGATTGAGCCCGATCCCGCATCCGTTTGCCCCATTTGGCACACGCTGATTCTGGTCGTACCGTCCAATGCCTATCTGGCTGCTTTAGAACTGTTGCCCGAAACCGTACTGACACAGCTAAAGCGTATCATTCTGCTCTCTCCGGCTTTCGGTTCACAGCAAATCCTCTGCAACTGGCGTCAGTCGAAAGGCCTGTCATTGCATGTTTTAGGCTGCTCGACCTACTTCGCAGCCACAAAATGCCAGCACAGTGAAACTGGTCATCTCATTCCAACCCAGGTTCTGACCAAAGCCAGAAAGCGGAAAATTTATCTGTCATCTTCCCTTCATAACGATCCGGCTTTAGCCATCTGGCAAACGCGGCTGGAAAACATCGGCGTGTCTGCCGAACCTTTGTCAGACGGTTTCAGTGTCGAAGCCAGAAACATCACAACCTATGTTCATCCGGCATTATTTATCAATAACTTCTCACTCAATGTCATTCTGCAGCCCCCCAAAACCCCGGTGTTTCTGTATAAACTGTTCCCGGAAGGCCCCATTACTCCGGAAATCATCCGTCGTTATGTCGCTTTATGGCGAGATATCTCAGCCATTGTCAGCTATTTCGGCGGAAAACCGATCAACTTGCTGCAATTTTTGAATGACGACAATTATCCGGTTCGTCCTGAAACCATTGCCCGGCAAAAAATCGAACAATTCTGCACACTCAGCCTAACAGAACAGGAATATCTGATTTACGTGCGTTACTGCGCGATTCTCATTGACCCCTTTTCCGTCCCGGATCAACACGGCCGCTATTTTAATTTTTCAGCGGTGCCCTATCCAAAAGCTCAGTTGAAGCAGGGGCAATGGCATCTGCCCCGCATTCCCGGCGAAGATATTCAGGCGCTGTACCGGCTGCATGAAATTGCCAGACGCGCCAATATTGACGTCCCCGCAATCCGGGAACTGATCGGCCTGTTTGAACACTGGCTCAGCAACAACGATGCCGTTTCCATCCGTTCAGCGCAGTACATACAAGCCGCCGCTCAGGAAATTGACATCCTGTTTTCCTCTCAATTCTTTACCGCTCCGGAGCTTACCCATGATGCATAATGGCGTATTGCTGGCCATTTTTTCTGCGTTCATTTTCAGTGTCATGAACGCCCTGATCAAAGCAGCCAGCGAGACCATCCCCACGGCTGAGATCGTTTTTTTCCGCAGTCTGATCGGAACCGTGCTGATTCTGATGCTCATGCGTCAGGCCCGTGTGCGTTTTTCAACCGCAGGCATTCCCTTGCTGGTGCTGCGTGGGGTATTTGGTGCTTTATACCTGCTGGCTTTTGTGTACACCATCGCCAATATTCCCATTGCAGATGCCATTATTCTCGCTTACCTGTCGCCGTTTTTTGTCATTCTGTTGTCGCACTTTGTGCTCAAAGAATCACTTCCGCGAGGTGCGGCATTATGGCTCGCCGTTGTGCTGCTTGGTGCTGCGATGATTATTAACCCGCTGAAATATGAGTCGTTTAATCTGTATGCGATTGCCGGGATCGCCAGTGCTGCTTTTGCTGCCTGCGCGTCGATCACCATTAAGAAACTGAGCAAACATCATCATACCTATGAGATCGTCTTTTATTTCCTGTTCATCGCAACCCTGATCTCTGCCTACCTGATGCAAGATAGCTTCGTGATGCCGCAAGGCATTGCCTGGCTGTATCTGTTCGCAATTGGCGCGGTCTCTTTGCTCGGACAAATCTTTCTGACGAAAGCATTCACCCATGAAAATGCAGCTGTGGTTGCCGTAACCCGCTACATCGGGATCGTGTTCAACATCTTGTGGGGCGTGTTGTTCTGGCAGGAGATTCCTGAGGCACTCACCCTGATGGGTGGCGTCATGATTGTGGTTGCATCCATGGCACTGGGTCGCAAAAACAAATCTGCTTCACGGAGTGATTCCGACACCCAATCCGGACAAACACCAGAAGCAGCGCAGGAAAGTACATCGGCCAGATAAAACAACCCCGGGTTGTTCTCATAGCCCGGGGTTAGCTGATGCTGCTGCTCAAGTGTTCATGTCAACTTAAGGTGCATACTGAGCAAAGACTTCTTCTTCGGTCAGATTTTGAGTCTCATTACTGAATGCGTAGTAAGTCGGCTTCTTATCGATAAAAATCTGCTGAGTCAATTCCAGTTGCTGTTCCTGATCCAAAAGTCCAGCCGGAACAATGTATTGCCCGGTCGGTTTCAGATGGTAGAACAAGTGTGTCCCGCAGTTTTTACAAAAGCCACGTTCGCCCCAGTCAGACGATGAATAGCGGGTGATCCATTCTTCGCCGCTAAAGGTCACTTCCGTGCCTGCCGCAACAGCCAGATAAGGGCCACCACTCCATTTACGGCACATCCCACAGTGGCAGACTTCAGCATGCAAAGTGCCGCTGCTCGATTTCATTCCGACCTTTCCGCACAAACAATGGCCGCTGATCGGCTGTCTCGGTTGTGATGGCTGTGACATGGGATGCTCCTTATTGAAATGCCTCCGAGAGCATAGTGCGATTCAAATTGCCTTTCAAATCTCGTAAACAGTCCTGTGCCTGAAATCACTTTTCTCTGATCAAACATTGAAACTCCAATGTTGATTCACACCACAATCTGAGACAAATCCAGGATCATGACTCACCAGAATGAAACTGCCACGATACAGTCTCAGCGCCTGTGCCATCATGAGTTTTCCCTCCAAATCCAGATGGTTATCAGGCTCATCCAATAACAGTGTCCCCTCCTGGTCCTGATGACTGACCACCAGCATAGCCAACCGCATGCGCTCCCCGCCACTCAGTGATCCCATCTGCTGAGTCGCGCGCTCACCACGAAAACCAATACAGGCAGCCCGAGTTCGCAGTTCAGCAACGGTGTATGACGGGCAAAGCCGATGCAAATTGTCCAGCACCGTCTCGTTCGGTTCAAACAAAGAAAAGTGCTGATCCAGATAGCAAAGCGGGCTGTGCCGCAGGATTTCACCGGATTGGGCAGGCAGTGCACCCAGCAGAGTTTTCAGCAACGTCGATTTTCCGATCCCATTGTTTCCCTGCAGGTGAATTTTGTCACCAAACCAGACACACCGGCTGATTGGATCAAATCGTCCATATTGCAAGCGAAGCTCTGTGAGTGTCAGCAATCTGGCCTGTCGCTTTTGAACATCTTCGGTTGTAAAACGCAACGGTTTTGCCGGATCCATCTTTGCCTGTAACGTCTGAAACTCTGTCTTCGCCCGCGCCATTTGCTGAGACTGCTGCTGTTTTCGCGCAGACCCTGCACTTTCTGCACTGTTTTTCTGATAATCCAGCAACAACTTCGACTGGCTGCCATGATGTCTGTCTCGCTGGCCGGCAGCCGCCCTTTTCTGAGCTTTTTCTTCATTGCGTTGGTGCTGACGTGCCAAGCTGGCAACCTGCTGCTTTGCTCTGGCAACATCATGGGCTAACGCCTCTGCCTCCCGCTGTTTCTGACTGCGGTAATCCGAAAAATCCCCCCCGTAGCACACCAGTCCCTGATGACTCATCTCATAAATACAGTTAGCCAGCGACAGCAATTGCTGATCATGACTGATCAGAAAAATCCCGCCGCGAAATTGAGTGATCTGATGCATGAGCCACTGCCTGCCTTCAGCATCCAGATGATTCGAGGGTTCATCCAGGATCAGTAGATCCGCTTCCTGCTGAAAACAGCGCCAAAGCCGTAAACGACTCAGTTCACCGCCACTGAGTGACAGACAGCGCTGCCAGAGATCGTCCGGTAACCCCAGCATCGCCAGTTGATGCGACAATTGTTCCGGCAGTTCCCATTGATCGTTCACCGCTTCAAAATCGGCCGGATCACAACTCCCCGCTTCAATGCGAGCCATTGCATTCAAACAGGCGGCGACGCCCAATGCATCCGCCACGGTACCGAGCGACTGACGTTCCTGAAAATCCGCCATCTGGGGCAGAAAACCCACCCGACCCGCTGCCACGACGGTTCCTTCATCGGGTTGCCGCTGCCCGCTCAATACAGCAGCCAGTACAGATTTACCGCTGCCGTTACGGCCAACCACAGCCGTGACTTCGCGATGCAGCGCCAGATGAAGCCCAGAAAATAGTGTGTCTCCCTGCGGGAGAAAAATTGAAATTGCGTGTGCTTGCAGTAATGTCATAGCGACCTCCGGTGCAAGTGCAGGGAAAGTCGTAACCGTCAAAAATGCAGATGTCTGAACGAAAATCCTGATCACGGCCAGGAAAAACAAGCAATGCGGCTATACAAACCACGGCTTGACGACAGTCGGAAGACTGAACAGACGAAGACGGTGAACGCCCACTAACCCTGCGGATCCAAAAGAAAAAAGTTTAAGGATGTCAGGGGTTAGTGATTCATGTTGGCGTTCGCTCCAAAAGAAATGATGGTGGGATTAAATCATCCCGGTCCGAGATTCGCAAGACTTTCGGCCTTGCGCATGTTCACAAATTGAGCCTCTCAAATGCAATATGTTGCAACATCATCAGTAGGATGCCTGAACCCCGTACAGGGGAAGCAGGTGGTCAACATCCACCAACACAACCTCAATCCCTGCTTTTTTCAAGCCGTCCAGATAACGTTCGGGAATGGCTTTGTCGGTGATCACTTTATGCACCTTGCCTGGTTCAAGAATCATCTGCAGGCAGATCCGCTTCACAAAGCAAAGAATCAATAAACACGAAAATCAGCGAATTAATTAGGATTGGCTATGATTAATCATGGAATTCAAGATCTTAACCCGTTCATTCGGCACGGCAGTTTCTTGTGCCTGTATACTGATTTCAGGAGTTTTACAGGATGTTTAAACGCACGATCACATCGCTTCTTGCTTCCGCGGCGCTCAGTGTCTGCCTCACGACAGGCGCGCAAGCGGCAGACAATCGAAATTATATTCTTGCCACCGCTTCGACTGGCGGCACTTACTATCCGGTGGGTGTCGCGTTGGCGACCCTCAGTAAGGTCAAACTTGAACCCGCGCACAACTTTTCACTGTCGGCCATCAGTTCTGCGGGGTCGAGTGAAAACGTAAAACTGATGAATGAAAATGAAGCCCAATTTGCCATACTGCAGGGCTTATACGGTGCCTGGGCATGGAACGGAGAAGGCCAGTTTGCCAGCAGCGGTCGTCAGGAAAAGCTGCGCTCTGTGACCATGTTGTGGCAGAACGTGGAACATTTTGTGGTCCGCGCGGATCTGGTGAAAACCGGCACGGTCGACGATCTGGCAAATCTCAAGGGTAAGAAATTCTCCATTGGCAGCAAAAACTCCGGCACGGAAGGCTCGGGACGTCAGATCATGAAAGGGCTGGGGGTCGACCCGGACAACTTCAATCTGGCTTATCTGGGGTATGGTGCCAGTGCGGATGCCATGCAAAACGGAACCGTGGATGGGATGAACACGCCAGCCGGTGTCCCTGTGAGTGCGGTGACCCGTGCTTATGCCGCGCTGGGAGATAAAATTATCGTATTGTCGTTTACCGACGAGCAGGTGAAAAAAGCCAATCAGAATTACGACTTGTGGACCCCCTATACTATTCCGGCAGAAACCTATCCGGGCCAGAAAAAAGAGATTCGCACCATTGCACAACCGAACTTTCTGGCGGTCCGTGATGATATTTCAGAGCAGGATGTTTATCTGCTGACCAAAACCGTCTACGAAAACCTGTCTTTCCTGAACAGCATCCATGCGGCAACCAAAGCGATGGCCATTGAAAAAGCCATTGCTGGCCTGCCGATCCCACTCCATCCCGGCGCAGCCAAATACTACCGAGAAATTGGCATTGAAATTCCCCAACAGTTAATTGCCAAGTAACTGTTGTCGGCCAGCCCTGAACGGGCTGGTTCGTTTGTTTGCCAAATACCCAATCTTTTTTGAGAGTACAGGATGACTCAACATGCCAATCCTTCGCCTGAGCAGCCACCTGAACAGGCCAAACCGGAAGCCCTCCAGCAATTCGAACTGACCACACGCACCGAATTTCCCTGGCTGATTCACTTCGTTACTTTTTTTGCCGTGGCTCTGTCTGTGATCCACATTTGGTTTAACACCCTATCAACGCTACCGGAACTCTGGATTTCAGCCACTCACTTTGCTGGTTTCGCCGTGATTTGTGCTTTGCTGTATCCCGCCCATGGCAGCCTGAAGCACAGTAAGATCGCTTTAGCAGGTGACCTGCTGATTGCGTTCGCAGCGCTGGCCTGCCTGATCTACATTCCTTTAGCAGAAGATGCGCTCTACGCACGGGGCGTCAAATTTGTCGCCAGCGACTGGTTCTTTTCTCTGCTCGCCATTGCGATTGCACTGGAGCTGATTCGCCGGACCATCGGTCTGTTTATTCCGGTCCTGATTGTGATCTGTCTGACCTACGTGGTGCTTTGGGGGAAATGGATCCCCGGTATGTTCCAGTTTCCCGGCCTCAGCATGGAAACCCTGCTCTACCGCAGCTTTTACAGTGCCGACGGCATGTTCGGCCCAATCGCCCGGATTAGTTGGAGCTATGTCTTCATGTTCATCCTGTTTGGTGCTTTTCTGGTCCGTTCTGGTGTGGGCGATTTCATTATTGATCTTTCCAAAGCTGCCGCCGGGAAGATCATCGGCGGCCCCGGTTTTATTGCCGTTCTGGGATCGGGCTTAATGGGATCTGTGTCTGGCTCCAGTGTTGCCAATACAGTGTCCACTGGGGTCATTACCATTCCCATGATGCGCAAAGCCGGATTTCCGGCCCGGTTTGCTGCCGGTGTTGAAGCAGCGGCCTCCACGGGCGGACAGTTGATGCCCCCGGTGATGGGCGCCGGGGCATTTATCATGGCCTCATACACGCAAGTGCCTTATGTCGACATCGTGGCTGTGTCCGTGGTCCCCGCTTTGATCTATTTTCTGTCGGTCGCTTTTTTTGTCCGCATTGAAGCCAAACGCAGTGGCGTCCATAAAGTTGAAAGCGACAGCCAGCCTTTTCTCAAAGTGTTGCTCAGTGGCTGGCACAACCTGATCCCCATTGCCGTACTGGTCGTTTTGCTGGTGAAAGGATTCACGCCAACCTATGCCGCAGGCATTTCAATCCTGTCGGTGATTGTCGCTTCCTGGATTTCTCTCAATAAAATGGGCCCCAAAGCCATCATCGAAGCCCTCTCGCTGGGCGGCAGAAATATGGCGACCACGGCGGTATTGCTGGTGGGCATTGGCCTGGTGATTAATGTCATCAGCACCACGGGGATTGGCAACACCTTCTCACTGATGATCAACGACTGGTCAGGCGGCAATCTGATGGTGATGTTGCTGCTGATTGCACTGGCTTCTCTGATCCTCGGGATGGGCCTGCCCGTGACCGCCGCTTACATTGTTCTGGGCACTTTATCTGCCCCGGCGCTCTATCAGCTGATTGCAGAAAGTCAGCTCGTCGATTTACTGGTTCAGGGCCAGTTACCAGAACAGGCCAAAGCGATTTTCATGCTGGCAGCACCGGATCAGCTTGCGGCTCTGAATCAGCCGATGTCGCCTGATCAAGCCTTGTCTCTGCTGGCACTGGTGCCCGCCGATTTCAAAGCCACCCTGCTGGAACAAAGCCTTGGCGCCAGCGCCATCACACTGGCGCTTCTATCCGCCCACTTGATCATTTTCTGGCTGTCGCAGGACAGCAATGTCACTCCGCCGGTGTGTCTGACGGCCTTTGCGGCCGCAACCATTGCCGGAACACCACCGATGCGCACCGGCCTCATGGCATGGAAAATCGCCAAGGGCCTGTATCTGGTGCCGCTGCTCCTCGCTTATACCGCTTTGATCAGCCATGACTGGGGGGAGGTGTTGCTCATCGGCGGTTTTGCGATCATTGGCACTTACGCACTGGTGGCCACCATTGAAGGCTATCTGGAGGGGTATCTGAATCCACTGTACCGAATCGTGCTGGCCATCGTCTCTGTGGTGCTGCTCTGGCCGGATCTGGACTGGTGGTGGCGTGTGCTTGCTACCCTCATCTTTCTGTTGCTGTTTATCCTCTCGGGCCGGAAACACCGCACCGATCAGAAACATCAAAAGGCATTTCCATGACAGAACAGTACGATTTTCTGGTGATCGGCGGGGGAATCGTCGGTGTAGCCACAGCATGTGAACTTCAGCGACGTTATCCGGATCAAAGCATCCTGCTGATTGAGAAAGAGCCGGCACTTGCCCGCCATCAGACCGGGCACAACAGTGGCGTGATCCACGCAGGCGTTTATTACCAGCCCGGCAGCCTGAAAGCGCAATTCTGCAAAGCTGGCGTGGAGCGCACGCTGGCCTTTTGTCAGCAGCACCAGATTCCGGTTGAGAACTGTGGCAAGCTTCTGGTGGCGACTAACGCGGTGGAGCTCAGCCGGATGGCCGCCTTATTCGAACGGTGCGCAGCAAATGGTATTGAAGCCGAACAACTGGATCAGGCACAACTCCGCGAACGCGAACCCAATATCACAGGTCTGGGTGCTATTTTTGTCCCTGCAACCAGTATTGTGGATTATTGTTTAGTCACCGAAGCGATGGCGCAATCGTTCCTGCAACAGGGGGGACAGATTGCTCTGCATACCCTCGTGACTGGCCTGACAGAAACCGAACAGGAAATTCGGGTGCAATGCCAACAACAGGAGCCCACCGAACCCCGTTCCTTTTCCGTCAGCGGGAAGTTTCTGGTGTGCTGTGGCGGCTTGATGGCCGACAGGCTGACGCAGATGCTTAACCTGAAAACAGACTTTCAGATTATTCCTTACCGCGGGGAGTATTACCGGCTGCCAGCCCGGCACAACCGGATTGTGAACCACCTGATTTATCCGATTCCGGATCCTGACTTACCCTTTCTGGGGGTGCATCTGACCCGCATGATTGACGGCTCCGTGACGGTTGGTCCCAATGCCGTTCAGGGATGGAAGCGAGAAGGCTATGGCCGGTTCAATTTCAGCTGGAAAGACAGTCTGGGGATGCTGGCTTTCCCCGGTTTTTGGCAGGTCACCGCGAAACATCTGAAAACCGGCCTGATGGAACTGCGGGATGCGTGGTGGAAGGCCGGGTATCTGAAGCGGGTCCAGAAATATTGTCCGAGCCTGACGCTGGCAGATCTTGAACCTTATCCGGCAGGTGTCCGGGCGCAAGCCGTCCTGAAAGACGGAACGTTAGTACATGATTTTCTGTTCGCAAGCAGCCCGCGCAGCTTACATGTCTGTAATGCTCCGTCACCTGCTGCAACTTCCGCTATGCCCATCGCGGATTATATCTGCGATAAAATTGCGGCACAGCAGCAAAGCGAATGAGTGGATTCGACAGAAAGACTGAATGTGCTGCGATTTGATCGGTTCCATGATGTTGTGAACGCGCTTAGAGCCCGGCGTCCTATGGATTCCCGCCTGCGCGGGAATGACGGTAATCGCATGAATTATATAAGTTTTGTCGTTCCCGCGCAGGCGGGAACCCAGTGACGTTGATGCGCCGGATCCTCGCCTGAGCGCTGTGAATAATGCGACAGAATGACTGAATGTGCTGCGATTCTATCTGTTCCATGGTGTTTTGAACGCGCTTAGAGCCCGGCGATTTATGGATTCCCGCCTGCGCGGGAATGACGGTAATTGCATGAATTATATGAGTTTTGTCGTTCCCGCGAAGGCGGGAACCCAGTGACGTTGATGCGCCGGAGCCTCGCCTGAGCGCTGTGAACAATGCTATAGAATGACTGAACTGTGCTGCGGTTTGATCGGTTCCATGATGTTGTGAACGCGCTTAGAGCCGGCGTCCTATGGATTCCCGCCTGCGCGAGAATGACGGTAATTGCATGAATTATATGATTTTTGTCGTTCCCGCGAAGGCGGAAACCCAGTGACGTTGATGCGCCGGAGCCTCGCCTGAGCGCTGTGAATAATGCGACAGAATGACTGAATGTGCTGCGATTCTATCTGTTCCAT